>DASREJ010000112.1:0-2773 GCA_035652115.1 Bryobacteraceae bacterium | reverse complement strand
GATAACGTACATATAGCCATTCAGCACGACCGTTCCATGGAGTTGCACCACCTCCGGAAGCACGCCGGTCTGCCTCGTCCAACTCCCGATTGTTCCAGTGGCAGGATGAAACGGCGCATATTGAACATACCCGACCGTTTGCCCGTTCGGATCCGTTGCGGAAGGTTCAACACCGCCAACTGTATAAAGGAAGCCGTTGGACGCCACGCCGCAGAGGTCGCGTGAAAGGGGATTAGGCAGGGCCGTTGTCGACTTAAAAGCAGTAAGCGGCATCCCGGTCGTAGTACTCAACTGTACGTAACTGACCGTGCTCTGAAAGCCGGTTGTGCCAGTAGAGCCCCCCACAACATACAAGTACCCATTGTTCACGACCGCGTTGAGGGTCTCAATTGCGGTAGGTAGCTGGGAAGTGGAAGGGAAAGGCGTCCAGTTCCCGCTGACGCAGCTTTGTGCCATAGCGACGCCGTCGGGAAAAATCATTAGCACGGTAAGCACCAGAGCGATGCCGCGTGCAAATCGGGAAGTGGAAAAGCGGTCGATAAACTTAGCTGGCATTTTGATCCTCCGTGAGTAAAGTGTTTTGTCGGTATGGTGGACTAGAGATCTTTCATGGCAATGCCCCAATTGCCAATGCTTCGGTCCGAGACTTGAAAAGCTACCAAAGGGTTCGGGAGATACTACGGGAAAGGGGAGGAGGTGTCTTTCACCGGATTGCGGAACTATCACCAGATTGACGCGATGCCATGAGCCTTTTTGTATTGCGAAGGTGTCATTCCAGTCCTCTGCTTGAACACCGCGCTCATGTGCGAGTGACTACTGAATCCTGCCTGGAGTGCAAGGTCCGTCAGATCGGGGAGCTTGCCGGCATTGCGAAGTTTATCGGCGACAAAATCCGTGCGTAGCCGGCGGATGTATTCGCCGACTGTTACATCATGGGCGCGATGAAATTCCCGGGCAATCTGGGATGGATGCACCCCAACGGCGCGCGAAATGTCGGCGAGGGAGATCGAGTCGCGGAAAGAATCATGCAAGAATATTTTTACGGCTCTTAACCATCCCGGCGCCCAGCGATGCCCTAGGCTTTGCTCTCGAAACCATCTTCCGAATAGCTCAAGCAGAGCGCCTTCCACAATCATCTCAGAGAGCGAATCGGGATCCCGGAACTCTTCATACATCTTGCGTCCGAAGGGCTGGAGATAACTGCGCCCTTCGGTTATTCTCGGTCGGGATCCATCGATGGTCGCGCTATCCAATTTTTTTTGTATCCACATTGCGTCAATTCCGACGAAGAAACAGCGCGCACCATGGCTTCCGAAGGTTGTGGCATGCATTTCGCCCGCAGGAACATACATCAGGCTGTTGGGGCTAAGAACCGTTGTTTCTGACCCCATGGTCTGGATCAACGAGCCCGAGAGCATGAAGACCAAGTAGGCATCGTCATGATAGTGCCTTCCGGTGGAGCTGGCGGCGCTGTAAAGTGCGCGGCGGCACTCGATACTTGCATTGGGAAAGTGGATCTTGTCGCAATGCGAGGCAAGGGCGGCGATTTCTCTGGCGTTGTTTGTCGCTTTGGCGTTCAGCGAACGCATCGCGGGATGATAACATCCCAATTCGGCCGATCTATCGGCTTGCCTAAAGTTTACAGAATCCGGACGGCTCGTGAAAAAAGGGCAACTCATGGCGGTTGCCCCACATGTTTCGCCTCATTCCAAGTTATTGAATCAGCGTGGCCCCGTTTAGTTCTTCTCCGGGGCGATTACAAATGGGTATGCATCCTGAGTGGATTGTGGTGGATGCCGTTAAGAAGCGACAAGGCGTCCGCTTCTAGGTAGCGTCACAACCCAGAGTAAAGCGTAGGGCTGCGCAGACTTCGTGCATCCGCGCAGAACTCAGTTGGGCCAGGCGTTTCCCCAAACGCTGCTGCGATACCGTAACCGCATCGTGAAGGTTCACTGCGCATGGATGCTTCATTCCGTCCTCTTCGTCGAGAACGACTTCCGAAGGCACGCTGCGAATCGTGGAAGTGACGGGCGCGATGGTAACTGTAGATAAGTAGGCGATGGCGCTGTTTCGGGTGAGCACGAGAGCCGGCCGTTCCTTATCGGGCGGAGCAAACTGATAAAGCCGGACTTCGCCTCGGGCAATCCGACATCGAGCTACTCTCCCGGCCATGCGGCCTCCGATTCCCAAGCCTTCGTTTCCGCGTCGGGTTGCGGCTGCCGCGCGTAGCCCTGACGGTCGCGTTCTTCACTGGCCAGCAGATCCCGTTGGAGATGGTCGCGCAAGGCATCACGCACCAGAGTGGAACGGTTTCGCTTGGTGCGTTTCGAGGTGCTGTCGACCGCCTTTAAAAGCTTCTTGTCGATCACCAACTGAACCATTCAGGAAGGTCTCAAATTAAAATCCCCACTTCTGGCAACAGCAGCCAGAAGTGGGGCACCCATGTCTTCCGCGTTCTCGGTGATTACTGAATCAGCGTGCCTCCGTTGCCGCCGGTTGGTTCTTCCTCTGGGGCGATTACGACCGCTGCGGCTACTTTGTCTCCTGGCTCGAGGTTTAGTAAGCGGACGCCTTGGGCGTTGCGGCCGGATTCGCGGATTGTGGTTGAGTCCATGCGGATGATTTTGCCGTAGTGGCTGATCAGCATGACTTCGGATTTATCGTCGACCTGCGCGATGCCGACAACTTTGCCGACTCGCTCGGTGGTCTTGAGGTTGATCACGCCTTTGCCGCCGCGGTTGGTGAGGCGGTACTCGTCGGCTGCGGTGCGCTT
>DASREJ010000111.1:0-21180 GCA_035652115.1 Bryobacteraceae bacterium | reverse complement strand
GCTGACGGCGCCCGGCTCGAGCGTCACGTCGATGCGCGCATTCATATTAATGTCGACGCGGATGTTTTCCTTGGTTTCCTTCTTGAAGCCGGTGGACTCGACCGCGACGGAGTAATTCCCTTCGGGAATATTCGGGAAGGTGTAATTGCCGCTGCTGTTTGTTTGAGTGGTGCGGGAGATATTAGTATTGACCTCGGTCAGGGTCACTTTGGCGTTCGGAACAACGGCTCCGCTGCTATCTTCCACAGTCCCGAGCACGGTGCCTGTAACCGCTTGGGAGTAGATTGCAGCACAAGAAGCGAATGTGAGCGCTAACAACGCGCACATCTTACGTAGATGTCTCATGACCTAACCTTTCTAGTGATGGAGGCGGGCGCAAAGCGAGATCCCGCGTAACCTTTTATTAACCCGAAGTAACATCTATTCCGCCACTATGGGTAGCAGCAGAATTCATTTTGTTTCAAATTATACGCGAAATTAATGACGCGGACTAGCAGGAAATAGCTGATGCTGATGCTATGTAATTTTAGCTACGAACGCGGTGTACCGTTACGATGAGTACTCGTGCCGCGCAAAATTCCAGGCGTCCGCGACGATGCGGTCCAGACTGGCGCGTGTCGGTTTCCACTGGAGAGTGGTTTGGAGTTTTTGTGAGTCGGCAACGAGGCTGGCAGGATCACCTTCACGGCGCGGTCCCATTTTGTACGGGACGGTTTTGCCGGTGACGCGCTCGACGGCGGCGAGCACTTCCTTGACTGAATGGCCGGAGCCGGTTCCTACGTTAAACACGTTCGAAGCGCCGCCTTTCAACAGATGCTCAACCGCGAGGATGTGGGCTTCGGCGAGATCACTCACATGGATGTAGTCGCGGATGCAGGTTCCGTCAGGAGTGGCGTAGTCGTCGCCAAAGATAGTTACTGGATTACCGGTGAGCACGGCACGCAGAATTAACGGAATCAGATGAGTTTCAGGATCGTGCCGCTCGCCCAGTGCGGCCGCCGGCTCTGCTCCACAGGCATTGAAATAACGCAATACGATGCTGCGAATCTGTCGATAGCGATCCAGCCATTCGAGAATCTTTTCAACCATCACCTTCGTTTCGCCATACGGATTGATGGGCGCGCTCGGCTCGTCTTCGATGATTGGTACGCGTTGCGGCGTACCATAGGCGGCGGCCGTAGAGGAAAACACGATGCGCGTTACGTTAGCGCGAACCATGGCTTCAAAAAGCGAAATCGAGCCGCTTACGTTGTTCGAGAAGTAGAGTTCGGGCGCCTGGGTCGATTCGCCGACGGCAATGTACGCGGCGAAGTGAATGACCGCATCGACGTGCTCCTGCGTCAGCAATTGTGTCAAGCGCGCGGTGTCGCGAAGGTCCAATCTATGAAGGATGCCTTCAGGGACAGCATCTTGATGTCCGCGCGATAGATCGTCAACGACGACAACAGAGTGTCCTTGCTGCTGTAAGAAGTACCGGGTGTGCGACCCGATATATCCGGCGCCGCCGGTAACCAGTATCTTTGCCAAGCACCTTCGAGTGTAGCTATTGAGGCATGCGCGCCTTTTGCGCTACTGAGATGCTGGAACTGTATGCCGCTGCTCGAAGTACGATCTGTCTCGAAGATCTATCAGACGGACGGCGGCCCTGTGACGGCTTTGCGGGACATCAGCTTCGGAGTGGATGCGGGCGACATGATCGCCTTAGTGGGCAGAAGCGGGTGCGGGAAATCGACGCTGCTGAATCTGTGCGGAACGATGGATTTTCCGACGGCGGGAGACGTTCTTTTAGAAGGACAGAACACGAAAGAATTGAATGACGCCGCGCTTACCCGATTACGGCGCGAAAAAGTCGGCTTCATCTTCCAATCGTTTCAACTGATGCACACCCTCACGGCGGTTGAGAATGTGGAACTGCCGTTGTTGTTGGCGAGAAAGAGTAACGCGCGTGCCACCGCGATGGAACGGTTGCGTTGGGTGGAATTAGACCGATATGCCGACCGGCCGCCTCATCAGCTTTCACGCGGACAGCAGCAGCGCGTTTCCATTGCTCGCGCTTTGGCGCATAATCCGCGATTGATTTTGGCGGATGAGCCGATAGGCAACCTCGACACGGCAACCGGCGAGGTAGTGCTGAATCTGCTGGTGCGCGCGGCGCGCGAATTTAACGTAGCGGTGATCATTGCAACGCACAGCGCGGAAAGCGCGACGCTGGCGGATCGCGTTATGCACCTGCGAGATGGCCGCATGGAGCAGGTGTCCTCGGAGATTGAGATCGCAAGAGCGCGATGAACGCGGGTTGGCTGCTGTTTCTGCGTTTGATTGTGCGACCGATGGCGCGCGAGCCGATTCGCATGACTTTGACGATACTTGCGATCGCGCTTGGGGTGGGGGTGATGATTGCAATTGATCTCGCCGGACAAGCCGCCGCCGGAAGCTTTCATTCGTCGCTCGAGTCATTGACCGGCAATAACGATTTGACCATCCGTGCGACGGGCGGCGTCAACGAAGAATTGCTGGGGCGTTTGGCGCAGCTTCCGTATGCGTTTGACTTCGCTCCTCGCGTTGAAGATTTCGCATCCATCAATGGAAGAGGGGAGGCGCTGCCGTTTATCGGAATCGATGTGATCGGGCATGCAATGCGAGCAGGCGCATTCGAAGGAGGATCGGCCGGGATAAATCCCGTGTGGGCGGGGCCGAATCCTATTTGGGTAGGTGCGCGGCTGGAATTGCACAAAGGCGATCGGATTCGATTGTTAATCAACGATGCGATCCAGACTTACACAGTCGCGGGCGTGCTGCGGCCTCCGAAAAACGACCTGGGCGAGAACAACGCCATCATCGCTGATATTGGCTTAGCGCAGAGGACGACGCGCAAGATAGGGAAACTGGATGCCATCGACGTGCGCGTGCCGGCTGGGCGGTCTGTCGATTACTGGCAAAAATTTCTTGAGAAACAATTGCCGCCGTCGGCCACGATCGACCTGCAAGGATCGCGAACGGAAGAGAACCGGAAGATGCTGGCTGCTTTTCGTTGGAATTTGCATGTACTGAGCTACATTGCGCTGATTGTTGGCGCATTCCTCATTTACAACACGATCTCGATTTCGGTGGTGCGAAGGCGCGCGGAGATTGGAGTTATTCGCGCATTGGGCGCTACGCGGAGTTTAGTTGCGAATGCGTTTTTTGCGGAGTCGCTGGTTTTTGCGCTGATCGGTAGTGCGCTTGGGTTGGGTCTCGGAAGGCTGATGGCCATCGGGGCGGTACGGCTGATTGGGAACACGGTGGAGTCGTTGTACGTAAGCAGCAACCCGGCGCAGATTCAATTGACGCTGAATACTGCAATTGCGGGAATGGCTATCGGGATAGCAGTGTCGTTGCTGGCTGCGCTTGCGCCTTCTGTTGAAGCGTCACGTGTTGCGCCGGTAGAAGCGATGGCGCGCGGGCGAGAGGAATACGTAAGCAGAAAACGTTCCCGCGGCCTGCTGATTTGGTCGCTTGTTTTTTTGATAGCCGCAGCGATTCTGTCACTTTTGCCGCCGGTCGGCAGGCAACCCATCTTTGCGTATGGATCGGTGATTCTGTTGATTGCCGGGACATCTTTGTTGATTCCTAACGCTGTGACGTTGTTCGCTGGCGCGGCGAGCGACGCAGTGCGGTGGTTGCTTGGCGTAGAAGCGCTACTCGCGTTGCGGTCGCTGCGTGCTTCATTGAATCGAACATCGGTGCTGACTGCGGCGCTTGCTACCGCGGTTGCGATGACCGCCAGTGTTGGAATCATGGTGGGCAGCTTTCGCGAGACGGTGCGGCTTTGGATGGATAACCAACTGAAAGCCGATCTCTATTTGCGGCCCGCCGGCTCAAGCGGCGCGGATCGTCATCCGACCATGAGCGTGGATATTGCCGACCGGATTGAGCAGTTGCCCGGTGTCGCGGCAGTTGACCGGTTTCGCGCCTATCCCATTTCGTATGACAGACTGCCGGCGACATTGGCCGGTGGGGAAACGCTGAAGCAGGAGGCAAATGCACGAACACGTTTTTTGCCGGGCGAAAACCGTGATGTCATCTTCTCGAAAATGGGTGAAGGCGATTATGCGATTGTCAGCGAGCCTTTCGCAAATAAACATCAGGTGCGCCCTGGAAGCGTGCTGCATATCCCATTAGCCGGGAGCGTACATGAGTTCAAAGTTGTGGGCATTTATTACGACTACTCGACCGAGCGCGGATATGTGATTGTCGATCGGCGAACGCTGCTGAAGTATTTGCCGGATCGCTCCATTTCCAATCTTGCGGTATACCTCAAACCGGGCACAGACCGCTCGATCATGCGGCGTCAAATCGACGACATTATTGGCAGGCGCGCCGTCATGGTGTCATCCAACAGCACACTGCGGCGCGGTGCGATCGCGATCTTCGACCGGACCTTCCGAATTACCTACGCTCTCGAGGCAGTCGCAGTGATTGTGGCCGTCATGGGAATTGCAGGCGCACTACTTGCGATGGCGATTGATCGCAGGCGTGAGTTTGCGCTATTGCGATTTTTGGGCGGAGCGCAGCCGCAGGTTCGCGGCATTATTCTCTGCGAGGCTGGGCTGCTGGGATTGTTAGCGAACGCGATTGGATTGATTCTGGGAACGCTGCTGTCGCTGATTCTGATCTTCGTCATTAATAAACAGTCGTTCGGATGGACGATCCAATTTCATTGGCCAGTGGCTTTGCTACTGATTGCGCTATCGGGGATTTACCTCGCGACCGTACTGGCCGGGCTATATCCGGCCCGAATGGCCACATGCATGAACCCCATAGAGGTTATTCATGAAGCATAGGTGTTTGGCCGCGCTTCTGTTTGTGACGGCGCTTGCGGGCCAGCAGTGGCAAGTGGCAAAACCAGGCTACCGATATGAGTTTCCACGGGATCACTTCAGCCATCCGCATTTTCAGACCGAGTGGTGGTACTACACGGGAAATTTGCGCGCAGGGGACGGACACCGGTTCGGATTCGAACTCACATTTTTTCGGCAAGCGCAGCATCTGATGCCGCAGCAAATGGCGGCGTCGGATGCGGTGTGGCAACCCGATCAGATTTACGTCGCCCATCTGGCATTAAGCGATATCGACGGCCAGCAGTTCTTTCATATGGAACGATTGAACCGCGCTGGGCCTGGATTAGCAGGTGCGGGCTTGATAGACCGCAAATATTGGAATGGAAATTGGGAGGCGAAGTGGATCTCGCTTGAGATGGGCGAACAGGAACTGCAGGCGGTTTGCGACAATCTCACGCTGAATATAAGGATCCAGCCCGAAAAGCCGTTGGTGATTCATGGGGAGAACGGAATCAGTATCAAAGGGCCACTGCCGGGCGAGGCTTCGCATTATCTGTCTTTTACGAGGCTGAACGCAATGGGCAAGCTGCGCTGGAAGAATCGCGATTTCGATGTTACCGGGTTGGCGTGGATGGACCACGAATTCTTTTCTGAGACGGCGGATAACGATCTGGCCGGCTGGGATTGGTTTGCGATTCAGTTAGACAATCATGAGGAGTTGATGCTCTATCGCTTGCGCAACAAGTCAGGGAACAGTCGATATTCGTCAGGAACGTTTGTAGATACAAACGGTCACGCGCAATATTTGGATGCTTCGGAGTTCGATATCAAGCCCGCTGCTACTTGGCACAGCAGAGATTCCGGCGCCACGTACCCAATTTCTTGGAATATCTCTGTTCCGTCATTAGGGCTAGATCTGACTGAGCGCACCGTACTCGCTGACCAGGAGTTGTTCGACGCTAAGCGGCTGACGCCTACGTATTGGGAAGGCGCGGTGAGCTACGACGGCACTCTACGCGACATTAAAGTGCATGGAGCGGGCTATCTGGAGATGACAGGGTATGCGAACCGGTCACCGGCTGCAGTTTTGCCATGAAGCGCGATAGGTAAGCAGCGGTCAGGCAACAGGCGACCACTATGCCGAGCGCATAGCGCAGTGTGACAATTTGCGAAACGAAGCCAATCGCCGGCGGGCCCACGATGAAGCCTATATAGCCGATGCCCGTTACCGTCGCGATGCCAGGGCCCGCATTGACGCCTGGTACTCGGCCACCGCTGCCGAAGACGAGCGGGATGATGACGGACAGACCTGCGCCAGTGATTGCAAGGCCGGGCAGCCCCCAGGCGGGAACGTGGATGCTAAGGGTCCACAGAAGTCCAAACGCTGCTACTAGACAGCCCGCGCGGACGGTATGAAATGGGCCGAGACGTCCGGTAATCCAATCGCCAACGAAACGAAATGTCGCCATAGCGGCGGAAAAAACCGCATAGCCTTCGGCCGCGATGCCGGCGCCCGTATGCAGGACCTGGCGATAGTAGACGGCGGTCCAGTCGGCCATTGCGCCTTCGGAGAGAAGAATACAAAAACCAATCGCGCTCAGCGCGATGAGAACGGGCGGGATCTCGCGCAAAGGTAAACGATGTTCGCTGGTTGTGAGATGTGCATGGGTTTCAAGCAGCAGCGGAATGGCGGCCATAACGGCGACCAAGTTCACAAAGCCACCGACTGTGAAATGCGCAAGGGGCACTACATTGCGAGCCGCCACCCATCCGCCGATGCCCGCGCCCGCCATTGCTCCGAAGCTGAACATGGCGTGGAAGCGAGACATGGTGGGCTTGTGTAACGCCTTTTCAACTTCAACTCCCTGCGCGTTCATAGAGACGTCCATTGAAGCGGCGAACCCGCCAAAAACGAATAGCGCCGCGGCGAGACTTGGAGCATCCCAGGCAAAACCCATGAGAGACACAGCCAGACAGAACGCAAGAGAACTGATGGAGGTGACTCGCTTGCTGCCAAAGCGGCTGATGAGAGATCCGGTAATGGGAATGGTGCAGACCGCGCCGGCGGCAGTGCTAAGCAAAGTGAGACCGAGAACGGCGTTGTTCAGATGAAGTCCGCTTTGCACGGCTGGTATGCGCGAGACCCACGTGCCGACGATCAGGCCGTGTATAAGGAAGAGCAACATGGTGCCCCACCACCCACGCCGGACGTTCGACGTCATCGCGTTGATACGCCTGCGGCCGGTTCCAGCTTAGCCACTGACGCAGGAGGGCCCACGCGTTTGCGTGCGTAAATAGTGATCCGCTGGCCTCGCGACTTCCACGAGATTAATTCCTGCAGGCCGAGATCAGCACACTGCTCTGTTGTGATATCGGGCTGCCATTCGTAGAAGTGGCTGAGGAAGCGGCGAACCAATGGGTATCGAATGACTCCATTGGACGGCATCCACGTGCGCGTGTAGGTGATGAGCGCATCGAAGCTTTGGGGCGGCAACTTTCGGATGGAATCGACGTGGAAGTCGCCTGTTTCGACGGCGTTCAGTTTGTTTTCGACAAAGCCATAGTCGGGATCGCGCAGTCCGGCTGTGTAAGGCCATGCGGTGGCGATAGCGCGGCCGGGCAAAACACGTTGAGCGAAGCCCGCGGCAATCTGCTGCAGACGAACGAAATCGACCATTGCAAGGTTGTTCTCATACGGAAACGGATAGGGCGGATTCCACCAAAGATTAATGACCAAGCCGGCGACCAGCGCGCCGGTTGCCGCAATCGATACTTTCTTCGGCACGCACGTCAATGCAACCGCGACCGCAATATAGAAGATGGGAAGGGTGGGTAGAAGATAGCGTTCGAGTTCCGCGCCGCCCAAAACAGATACAAGCACGAGATTTGCCGCTGCAACCGCAGCCGTCAACTTCCATCGTGTGCGGCGAAATTGGGGACAGAGAAGCAGCGTAAAGAAGATCACGAGAGTGCCGATCCATCGAAATTCGGCGACAAAGAGGTAATAGAGGCGTCGCACGAAAGACATCGCCATGCGCACAGGGTGTAACGCGTAGCCGACGTTGTAATGCGCGAATCCCGGATCTCCGAGCCAATATCCAGTGCCACGATGCAACACCAGCAGCCATCCGAATACCGCGACTGCCGGCGCGACGAAAAAGGCGGCTGGTTTCCAATTCCTTCTCGTTAGCAACACGATAAAGAAAACAAACGGGACTACGAGACCCGTTTCTTTAAGCAACACGAGCACGACGCTTGCGGCTGCGGCCCAAGCGTACCGCCGCTTTAGAAAGAACAGCAACGCCAGCAGCGTGAAGACCATTGCCGGCATGTCGAGTTGGGCCATCATGCTCTGCGTATAGAACAGCGGAGACACCAGCAGTAAAAGAGGCGGCAAAAAGGCCGGCGCGCCTTTCGCGCCTTGGCTCAATTCGATCGCCAGAAGAAACGTGGCGAGGAGCCCGATGCTCGCGATGAATAGCATTGCGATGCGCGTTAGCGGAATGCTGTAGCCGAATAGCTTATATAAGAGAGCCAGAAACGCCTCAACGCCCGGCGGATGTACGTTCGGAACGGTTGAATGCGGAATCCAGGAGCCAGTGCGCAACAGGTCGAGCGCCGTGGGCACAAACTGACCAAGCTCATCCCAGAAAAAGGGCAGCTTCAGCAGGCCTATATGAATGGCGAAAAGCGGGACAGCGAATAACAGCCAAAAGATGACGAGATAATAGGGCCGCTTCCCCGCGGGCCGCGCTTGCGCCAATTCGCCGGGAGCCAATTTGGGCATCGGCGGCCGCCGTTGAATCGGCATTCGCTTACTGAATCAGATCGCCTGGCGCTTGCGCTTCTAAATGAATTTCGCCAAAAGCCGCTTCATACTGCTTCAGGTTCTGCGTTAGCAAGTTTGCCAAGGCTTTCGCTTGCGGAGGGCTGAGATAGACGCCTTGAAAATTTTGAATGGTAACCGAATCGGGCGCTGTTTGGTTTACCGTGCCGAACATCAAAAAGAAATCCCAAAGGTTAACACGCATCTGCACGCTGTTGGCATAGTTTTCGCGGTAGTCGGGCGTGTTCGTGAGGAGAAATTTCGGCTGCGGCTGTCCTGGCGTCATGCCTCTAGTATCGACGAGGAAGAAATCGCGAACTTGGCGCAGCGCCGGCGCTTTATCGAGCAGGGCCGCCTCTAACTGTCAACCGCACTGTTACGGCGGTAATGGGAGACGAAGGATCATTGCTTTTCAATGTGAGTGCGCCATCGAAGATCTGGTTCCCAGGTTTGGTGGCGGTAGAGACAAGCCATGAAACCGACACGTGCGCCGTCGCCCCTGGGGCGATGGTGAGATTGTTGGGGCTGAACTTTAGAGCCGCAACGGTGCTTGTAATCGATTGAACCACCAAGGGGGCTGTGCCGATGTTATTGATGGGAACCGAGCCTGTAGCTTCGAGCCCATTCGCGACCGGACCTAAAGGGAAAATTTTGGGAGCCAGAATTTGAGGCGTGGGCGCGCCGTTGCGATCATACAGCTTTTGCCACTGAAACCGGTTATTGGGAGGATTAGCAAAAGCAGGGTTGCTGGAGCTTTGTGTCACTAACAAATTCCACAGCGCCGGCGGCCTGGTGGGATCACACGGGACCGTAAGATCGTTCAAGTTCTTGCAAAATGTGCCAGCTAATGTCAGGCCCCCGTCGCCTTGCGTACTGCCTAGCGGCACCGACGCCCACTGTCCCGTGATGACCGGAAACAAGGGAGGTGCAGTTGGACTGGCGGACGGACGCGATGAAGTTTCGGTGACTGTTCCGGCGCCAGTTTGAACCGGTTTTGTTGTGACCACGCCATTCTGGATTGTGCCGTGAAAGACGTTGGCAAACGTAAGGCCCTGATCGCGGCTCAACCCGAGCCACCAAATCGTGTTGCCGCTCTGGCGAACATAATACGTGCCTATATCGGAAGCAGCCCAAGTACCGGTCAGATCGACATTCGCAGGTCGCGCTGCGGTGAAATCCTGAAGAATGTCCACCGAATAGATCGGATGTATCTCCAGATTCTTGGTGCCCAAATCGTTGGGATCGTTTTCGGTCTCGTGACAAGGGCTGGTGATGCCGTGTCCGCAGTCCAGAACAAGAGGACCTGTCACGCGCACGCGGCTTCCCGCCTTCATCTGAACTCCGTTGATGACGACGGCGCCGCTAATGGAGGTAATGCCGCCCGCGATGGGAGCGCCTTGCGACAGAGAGCCATTCGCGCCTGATTCTCCCCAGCCCGGCAGAAAAACCGGACCGGTGGCTTGACACTGAGAGTCTTGACGTCCAAAAGCGATCGTTTCGCAATGGATGGCGTTCTGCCAGGCATCCAGCTTGCCCCGAACGTGGGCTGCGCTGTTCAGCCAGCCGTCATTCCAGAAGCCCGGTTGCGCGTTCAGGTTTGCGCGATCGACAATCACGTCGAAATTGATATCCGCGTCATCGTCATTCTTCGCAAAGAAGTCTGAACAAGTTGCCGGCAGTGATTGCAATTCGTAAGGAGTGGCGACCGTACCAAAAATGACGGAGTTATCTTTGTATGGTTTGAGATTATCCAGCAAGCTCTCATGGCTGCCCCAGAAGCCAGTCTGATTCTTTAAAACTTTGCCGAAGAGGCAATAGGCATCGCGCTTGCCGATATTGTCGGTGCAGGGTAGTGTGGGGATTACGGCTCTGGTCCAACTGGTAACCGTCAGACCGCCTGTTTGACTCTGGATTTGCAAGCTGACGATATCGCCCCGTGAATCGCGGGCCAGACGGAACGCGAGTGTTCCCTGATTCAGGTTGAACGCGCTCTGCCGCGGCAGCTCCGCCCAGTTTCCGGTGACAACATCGCCGGACAACGTACCCTGAAATACCTGTGTAGAGGTTAACCCGCGATGAAAAGAGTTCGATTTGCTGGCGACCGGACTGAAGGCATCGGGATCAAATCCCGCCCACCAGATGGTATTTCCGATTTGCCGGACATAGTAAGCGGCGCCATTGTTCGCTGCCCAAATGCCGGTCAGATTCGTATCCGCGAGGGCATGCGATGCAGGTAAAGCAAAAAGCGCGAGCGCGGCGGAAAACAGCGCCCCGCGGTGATACATCGGGAACTGCTTCATCGGCATTTCCTCCTGTTCCCAGCTTGGCTGCGGAAGATGGTGTACGTGTAGCTGTGAAGGTTTTCTACTTTATCGCAAGTTGATGCGGCCTGGCGTCAACTCAAACGGCGGGGATCGATCCTTGCTTTACGATCTTCGTCATCACGTTCGTGAACGTGTCGATTTCTTCGAGGGTCGTGTAAACGTTTGGGGTGATACGCAGGCCCTGATACTCGCCCGGCGTGACGATGGCGGTGGTCCAGATGCGGTACTTCTGCCAGAGATAGGCGGATAGTTTGGGAGCATCGAAGCCATCGATGCTGATGAAACCGATGCCGCACGATTGTTCGGGATCTTCGCTATTGAGGATCTTGACTCCGGGTAATTGCCGCAACGGAGTCGACCAGCGGCGGCGCAGATAGCGAAGCCGTTCCGCTTTACGCTCCAGTCCGATGCTCTCGCTGAAATTGAGGGCTTCGGTGATGGCGTTGCGCTGAGAAGCCGGGTGCGTTCCGATCTCTTCGAACTTGCGAATATTGGTATTCATCTCGGGCGGCGCCGCCATCATGGGCCAGATTGTCGGGATTTTGCTTTTGCGGACATAAAGAAACCCGGTGCCGATGGGCGCGAGAATCCATTTGTGCAGAGATGTCCCATAGTAATCGCAATCGAGGTCATCTCGCTTGAAAGGGAACTGCCCGAACGCGTGCGCGCCATCAACAACCACTTCGATGCCGCGCGAACGGCCCAACTGACAGATCTTTTTTATCGGGAAAATTTGGCCGGTTCGATTGGTGATGTGGCAGACGTGGATGACCTTGGTTTTGGGTGTGATGTTCTCTTCGATACGCGTGGCGAGGTAATCGAGACTCGGCGGAGGAACGGGAAACGTGATTTGCTTTAGCACGATACCGTCGCGGCGTTCGCGCTGCTGCCAGGTGGTGATCATGCGCGGATAGTCCTGATTGGTGGTCAGGACTTCATCGCCGGCTTTTAGGTTCATGCCGAGTTGGATGATTTCGAGCGCTTCGCTGGCGTTGCGGGTGATGGCGATTTCTTCTGGATCGCAGCCAAATGACTCCGCGAGCCGCCGGCGCACCGTTTCGAGGCCCGGATCGAGAACCTGCCACATGTAATAGGACGGGTTCATGTTTTCGACTTCGAGATAGCGCGTCTCGGTGTCCATCACAATCTTTGGCGCGGGCGAGACACCGCCATTGTTGAGGTTGATCATGTTGCGATCAACTGTAAATGCGTGGCGGACGTTGAACCAGAAATCTTCATCGCGAGCGACGGAGTCAGCGGGACGTCCTGAAATGCCCGAAACGGCGGACTGAGCGCGCAAAAGGCCATCGGCTTGAAGAGCAGCGGCGACGCCGGCAGCAGCAGTGAAAAATTTGCGGCGGTGCATAAGTGAAGTTAAAAGCAAATTCCGAGCTAAGTCAAATCGGCTGATGAGGATATTATCAGTTCCATGCCAAGGCGCTCTCGCAGCACAGCGGTAGGCTCGGGGGACGAGTTCCCTTTGAAGCCGCGCAAGGCGATTCCGCACGAGTTTGTCCTGGAAGCAATTGCCGGACTCTCGCCTTATACACGGCCGATGTTCGGCTGCCTTGCGGTTTACATCGAAGAAAAGATTGTACTGGTATTACGCGATAAGGACACCGCAACGGCTGACAACGGCGTCTGGCTGGCGACTACTCACGAGCACCATGCGAGCTTACGTGACGAATTCCCGAATATGCGCTCGATTCAGGTGCTAGGAAAAGACGTGACCGGCTGGCAGCTCCTGCCGGTGGATGCACCGGATTTCGAGCAATCGGCACTGCGCGCATGCGAACTCATTACGGCGCGAGACGAACGGATTGGTAAAGTGCCGAAGAGGAAGTCGCGGGCGCGAGGCGTCGAGGTTAAGTAAGTTTGATGCTGTTGAGAGCATTCTTGCGTGCAGAAAACGCAAGTTCGGCGACGGTGAGATTTTCCAACGGGGAACGTTTATGAGGAATGGCGGGGACGACGGGGCTCGAACCCGCGACCTCCGACGTGACAGGCCGGCGTTCTAACCAACTGAACTACGTCCCCTTTGCGGATAACGTCGGACACACGCAGGATAGCACAAGCGCGACACTTCAGACGGGGTTCGGACCGAGGCGAATAAACTAGTGCGCCGGACAAACCGGCGAGCGAAGAACCGGCATTGCATCGGGTGACTTTTTCCCGACTGGCACCTGCCCAATGAGGAACTTCGGGCTGTTCGCAGGAGGCTTGGACTCGGCAAGCGGAATAGAGCACTGGCGACTTAGGCCCGGAGCCTGGGCAATCATCACGTGTGGAGTTTGGCCGAAAGCAAACCACTTTCGATCAGCTCCAGGCATTGCCGGTAACTTGGGTGCGCCTGGTTTTGTCAACCTCCCGATTGCGGAGGTCATCGCAGGAGGCAGCGCATTCGACGATGCCTTCTGCGGAACGAGTTGGGCAACAGCACCGACCGTGTCACCCAGTTGCGGGCCGGCCGCAAACGCTGCCCCCAAGCTAACTGCCGAGCAGAGCACCACACGTATCAAAAGCATGGCCGTACCTCATCTTGCATTCTATGCCCGTTTGATGCTTGACCGGTACGCCGATGACCACAGTGATGCGTATTTAAGTTTAGGCGAAGCGCACGGCGACCAGTACCGGAACACATAATAGAAATGTGGGAACGGTAGCGAGCCGGAAGCCGACGCCAGAGCAGTTGTTGCAGCAGTTGGAGGCCGAGGAAGAGAATCAGGTGCGCGGGCGACTGAAAGTATTTCTTGGATACGCCTCGGGGGTCGGCAAGAGTTTTCGGATGCTTGACGAAGGCCGGCGGCGGTTCGCAAGAGGACAAGACGTGGTGGTGGGGGCCATTCAGCCGCGGCTATCACGTGAAGTGGCGCAAGCCATGTCGTCGTTAGAGGTCATTCCGCTCCAACAGATCGCCGGCGCGGCGGTTATCGATGTCCCCGCGATTTTGCGGCGCGCTCCAAAGGTGTGCCTGATAGACGGTCTTGCATATGACAATCCGCCGGGTCTGCCGCATGAAAAGCGCTGGCAAGATGTAGAGCAGTTGCTAAATGCCGGCATTTCCGTTATCACTTCCGTTAACCTGCAGCACATCGCGGAGAAGCAGGCCGAAGTGGAAGCGATCACCGGTAAGCACGTCGAGCAGGTAGTACCGCTCAGCTTTCTACAGATGGCTGATGAAATTGTCGTGGTGGATGCTCCGCCTACGGCTTGTATGGCGGTCTCCGGCAACGGTTCCGCGGTATCTGCTCTGACACAATTGCAGCTTTCCGAGCTACGGGAAATTGCCTTGTTACTTGCCGCGGACGTCATCGACAAGCAGCTTGAGCGGTATCTGGCGCGGCATGGCATCGAACAGACCTGGGGCACACAGGAACGCATCTTGGTGTACCTTTCGCCGCGAACGGATATGAAGCGCGTTATCGAATCCGCCGCGCGCAATCGAGATCGCTTTCACGGCGAGCTGATTTTGGGCCATGCCAATAAACCCGATTGGACATCGGAGGAGCGGCGACGGTTAGACGAAGGCATTCAAATGGCGCGACAGAAAGGTGCAGAAATTGTGGAGCTAGCGGCCGAGAATCCGGTCGATACGCTGCTACAATTTGCACGCCAACGGGGTGTCACACAAATCTATATCGGCCACAAGAGCCGCGAAAATTGGTTTGAGCGAACTTTTGGGAACGAGCTGGACAAGCTGATTCGCTCCGCGGAAGGGATCGACGTGCGGGTTTTTCCGCACCCCTAAGTACGGGCGCTAAAAAAAAATCGGCCGAAGCCAAGGTGCGAATCCATTCCCGCATCTGTCGCCGCGATAGCTTCAGTCTGTAAAAACCCTGCATCACGTAGCGAAAGCAAAATATCGGATTGCGGATAACAGTGTTCCGTTATTACGCTGCGATACCGACGCCACGTGTTATCCGCTACGGGTTCTTTCGCAAACCAGATGAATTCCGTGTCGCCTTGTTGTGTCGATTCATCGTAAGCACCGCGAATTAGCGTGACGTTTCGGTCGTCCGCGGTAACGGCCCATTGATGCAGATCAGCCGAGTACGCTTCTGCAAGATTCATGTCGAAAAGAAACAGGCCGTTTGGTAAAAGGACGCGCCGGGTTGCAGCAAATGCGCGCCTTAGGTCATCCAACGTGAGCAGATGGTTGAGTGCGTCAAAAGTAGAAAGGACCGCGTCGAAGCTCTTCTCCAGTTCCAGATTGCGCACATCCTGAACACGGAAGTCGACACACGGCAACTCGCGGCGGGCATGCTCAATGAGGCCTGCGGAAAGATCGACGCCCATAACGTCATACCCACGCGCAACTAATTCTTTGGTTACATGTCCCGATCCACAGCAAAGATCGAGGACCTTGGCTCCTGGCGCAATTTGCGAGAAGAAAAGACGCTCCAACGCGGGCATTGCGGCGGGCAAATACCAATCCAGCCAAAGCTTATGGTACATATCCGCGATTTCATCGTAAGGAGAGCCGCTGGACACTAACTTATGGACGTCGTCTTTTGACGATCCGGGTGAGCGGCATGACCCTTTAGGTGCTCAATGTTGAGGTGTGTCACCTTATGGGACTCGACAGCATAGGAGAAGTAGTCGGGTAAATTCTTGCCCCAACTGACGCCGCAGTTTTTTAACGTGATGTCGTCCGCGTAGCTGATGAAAAAGCCAGGCGTGTCGTGCTTCTCAATACCGGCTTGGGCCGAAGTGGGGCGATTATCGAAGAAGCCACCTGGATAATTGGTCCAACGATCGAGCGTGACCGATACGTTGTCCAACACAACATCTCGAATACGACTTTCAGGACTGCCGGAGATGCGTACGCTATTTTCGGATTTCGCGGTGACATTCGAAACGCGGACACCGTGGATGCGGCCGATTTTTGTATTCGGCTTGCGAGGAATGGCCGTGAAGGAGATTGCCTCGCCGCGGCCCCACCACGGGTCGGAAAAATAGCGCGACGTCAATTTGATGTTGTGAAACTCAATGGTTGAGATGTTTCCTTCATCGCGTAGTTGGATGCAGATACCGCGCGAGCTATTGCGAATTTCACAGTTTTCCATGCGGACTTCACGAATATCGCCGATAGTTTCGGTGCCAATCTTGAGTCCGGCATCCTGCGTCTCTATAATGCAATCTCGAATAATGATGTTTTCCGACGGGCCGTAGTCTTTCGGCTGCCGGCTGCTCTTAATAACGATAGCGTCATCGCCACAAGTTATGTGGCATTTGCGAATGGTGACGTTGCGGCAGTGGTCGGGGTCGATGCCGTCGCAGTTGGGAACATTTAATATGTTGTGAATTTTAAGATTTTCGACAAGCACGCCGTCGCAGCCGAGCATGTGAAGACCCCAGGAGGGCGCGGGTCCGAATGTGATGTCCCGAATCTGGAGTTCTCGGCAGGCCGTCAGAACGAAGATCTTGGGCCGCCACTCGCGCGGAATCCAGATCTCCCGTTCCTGGTCGTAGCCGGTCATAAATTCTTTGGCGCGCCCGTCAATGGTGCCGCTTCCGGAGATCGTCAGGTTGTGAGCGCCGTTGGCTGTAAATAGGCCGCCGCCCCGGTAGTCCTCGCGATGCGTGCTGATCAGCAATTCAGCATTGTCGGCCAAGTGAAAGTCGATATTGCTCCTGAGCTCCAGGCCGCCAACAAGGTACCTATGGCCGCCACGAACCAGGACTTGGGCCTTGTTGCCTGCACGCGCCGCTGCATCGATTGCTTTCTGAAAAGCCGCCGTGTCGAGATTGGTGCCGTCCCCGCGAGCTCCGTACCGAAGAACGTCGAACACTCGCACATCCGGCGCGCGATATTGCGCCACTGAGATAGCGGGGACCGCCGGAGCAGCGACGAGTAGGGATCGACGAGTGATAGACGACATCGATTAGAGGAGGGGTAGCGAGCAGATTCGAACTGCTGACCCGCCGCTTGCTGCTGACCTGCCGCTTAGGAGGCGGCTGACACCTCTAATTTAAACGCGCACAACGGCACCAACCGCCTGTGCGCTCTTTTGAGCATCCGCATTGTATTCCGTAACCGCCAAACTTCTGGTAGGGACGAGCAGATTCGAACTGCTGACCTGCCGCTTAGGAGGCGGCTGCTCTATCCATCTGAGCTACGTCCCCGCTTTTCGCAGTCTAGCAGTGACAATATAAGACGTGATTGAGACCGGACTTAAGGGCAAAGTTGTCATCGTCACCGGCGCAGCGGCCGGAATTGGTAAGGCGACGGCCGCGCGTTTTGCTGCCGAAGGCGCGCTGGTTGCTTCGTGGGATGTCAAGCAAGGTGATGCGGAAGCGCACGGCATCTTTCAGGCAGTTAACGTTGCGGATTCGGCCACTGTCGAAGCGGCCGTAAAGAACGTCGTAGAAAGGCTTGGACCCCCATATGTGCTCGTTAACAATGCGGGCATTTTGCGCGATGGGCAGCTTGTGAAATATAAAGATGGCGCCTTCATGGGCGTCATGAGCGATGAGCAGTTCGATTCGCTCATTTCCGTGAACCTGAAAGGAGTGTTTCACTGCACACGCGCGGTGACGCCGCACATGATTCAGGCCGGCGGCGGAGTAATTTTGAACGCATCGAGCATTGTGGGAATCTACGGCAACTTCGGCCAGACAAATTATGTTGCGGCGAAATCCGGCGTCATCGGCATGACGAAAGTGTGGGCACGCGAACTGGGACGATACAAAATTCGCGTCAACGCGGTCGCTCCAGGTTATATCGCTACAGATATGACCAAGCAAATGCCTGAGAAGATTTTGCAGACAATGCGAGATCACACACCGCTCGGGCGGCTGGGCCAGACCGACGATATTGCAAATGCTTATTTATGGTTGGCGTCGGATGCCGCTTCATTTGTGAGCGGAACGGTTTTGAATGTGGATGGTGGAGTGGTACCGGGAACGTAAGTTATCCGGTGGGAGGATTCGTGCAGAACAGCGATAACAGGACAACTTGCTGCGTGGTCGGCGGCGGACCGGCCGGAATGATGACAGGCTATTTGCTCGCGCGGGCCGGCGTGGACGTGACCGTGCTCGAAAAGCATGGCGATTTCTTCCGCGATTTCCGCGGCGACACGGTCCACCCATCCACCCTCGAGGTGTTCCACGAGCTTGGGCTTTTGGAAGACCTGCTGAAGCTGCCCCATCAGCGGGTTTCCGTTGCGGGCGGTTTCCTCGGGGATTTTGGATTCACGGCGGCTGATTTTCGGCATTTGCCGGTGCGCTGCCCTTTTGTTGCCTTAATGCCGCAGTGGGACTTCTTAAACTTTCTCGCCAGCCGGGCGCGACGCTTCCCGAGCTTCCAGCTCGAAATGGAGCACGAAGTAAGCGACCTGATTCTGGACAACGGACGTGTGGCGGGGGTTGCAGTGAAAACGCCAGCGGGCACTAAGGATATCTGGGCGGACCTTGTGATCGGATGCGATGGACGCCATTCTACGGTGCGGCGCAGCGCCGGATTCGAAGTTCTTGATACCGGTGTGCCCATCGACGTTCTCTGGTTTCGAATCAGCCGGAAGTCCGGCGATGCCGAGCAGTTGTTGGGCCGTCTGAACTACGGGAAAGCGCTGATCCTGATTAATCGCGGGGAATATTTTCAGGGCGGCCTGATCATTAGGAAGGGCACATTCGAGCAGATAAAAGGTGTAGGGCTGGCAAGTTTTCGCGAGTCCATCGCTCGCATAGCGCCCTTTCTGCAAGACCGCGTCGAAGAACTGCAGGATTGGGATCAGGTCAAGCTGCTTACCGTTCAGATCAACCATTTGCCGCGATGGTATCGTCCAGGCTTGCTATGTATCGGTGATGCCGCGCATGCGATGTCGCCGGCTGGAGGCGTGGGGATTAACTATGCGATTCAAGACGCTATCGCCGCGGCCCGCATCCTTGGCCGCCCGCTACGCAAAGGTCAATCAACGGCCGATCTTCTTTCCCGAGTCCAGCGAAGACGTGAGTTGCCAGTGCGTTTGATGCAAATCCTGCAGAAACAAGCCCATGTAGGGTTTGCACGCATATTCGACAATCCCGGTTCACTCACGCCTCCCTGGCAGTTCAAAGTGGTGATCCGAATTCCCGGGCTGCAACGGCTAATGGGCCGCGTCGTCGGGATGGGCATTTTGCCAGAACACGTCCGAAGATCACCGCAACGTCGCAAAGCAATTGGGGTAGCGTGTGGCGTGGGCGCCGCTTTGGCGGTGTTGTTATATCGGTGTTCCGCGCGAAGTCGCAACACGAAGCTAGCTTCGTTGGCGTAGTCCGCGTTTGCCTAGTGGCCCGAACGCCCGATACACCGTAGTGGTCAAATGCTAGATTGAACGATAATGACGCTTGCGCTACACAATAGGGCGCGCGTTCGTGTCCTGGCTCTCTAAGAGCACCAGTACGCTCGGTTGAATTCCAAAGTTAGTAGCACTGAGGAGGCTTTCTATACATGCCTGGCGCTAATGCCATGTTCGCGTTCCGACGCTTGTTTCGCTTTGTAATTGCGGTTTGCGCGGCTACATTCTTGTTCGCCGCCAATCCGATGACTGCGCTTGCGCAGACCCGGCCCACAGAAACGGGAGGAGAAGCGAATCTGCTGATTCCCGATCTGAGCCAGGCGACGTTCTTCGGCGGCGCCGTTGACGGCCACAACCTGCTTCTCTATAGCCTCGTCATTGTCGCGCTCGGGCTGGTTTTCGGCATTGTCATTTACGGCCAACTGAAGAATCTTCCCGTGCACAGATCGATGCTCGAAATCTCGGAGCTGATCTACGAAACGTGCAAAACATATCTGGTGACCCAGATCAAGTTCCTGGTCATTCTGGAAATTTTTATCGGGGTCATCATTGTCTTCTACTTTGGCTACCTGCAGCATTTCGACTTCGTGAAGGTTTTGATCATCCTTTTGTTCAGCATCGTCGGAATTTGCGGCAGTTCCGGCGTGGCCTGGTTCGGCATTCGTGTGAATACATTCGCGAACTCGCGCACGGCGTTTGCGAGTCTACGCGGTAAACCTTATCCGTGCTATGAAATTCCGCTGAAGGCGGGAATGAGCATTGGGATGCTGCTGGTGAGTATTGAGCTGGTGATCATGCTGTTCATCCTGCTCTTTGTGCCCCACGATTATTCGGGCCCCTGCTTCATCGGGTTTGCGATCGGCGAATCGCTAGGAGCCGCGGCGCTGCGCGTGGCCGGTGGCATCTTCACCAAAATTGCAGATATTGGCGCCGATCTCATGAAGATCGTCTTCAAGATTAAGGAAGACGACGCACGTAACCCCGGAGTCATTGCCGACTGCACCGGCGATAACGCAGGCGATTCCGTTGGCCCCAGCGCGGACGGATTCGAGACTTATGGCGTGACCGGCGTCGCGCTGATTTCCTTCATCGTGCTGGCTGTGCAGAATCCTTTGGTTCAGGCACAGCTTCTGGTCTGGATTTTCGCGATGCGCGTAATGATGGTGGTTTCTTCCGGCCTGTCTTATCTCATCAACGCCGCGTTCGCGAAGAGTAAGTACGCCAATGTAGACAAAATGAACTTCGAAGCGCCACTTACCTCGCTGGTTTGGCTGACATCGATTGTGTCGATTATCGGTACTTACATTGTGTCCTATCTCATGATTCCCGACCTCAGCGGCGACACGACCTTGTGGTGGAAACTATCTACGGTTATTACCTGCGGCACGCTGGCGGGCGCTGTTATTCCCGAACTTGTGAAGGTCTTTACCTCAGTAGATTCGCGGCATGTGCGCGAGATAGTGGCGTCTTCGCGCGAAGGCGGAGCATCGCTGAACATTCTTTCCGGATTTGTTGCCGGCAACATGAGTGCTTATTGGCTCGGCACCGTGATTCTGGCGCTGATGGCCATCGCCTACGGCGTCAGCACCGCGGGGCTAGGCACAATCATGATGGCGCCGGCAGTGTTCGCGTTTGGTCTAGTGGCATTCGGATTTCTCGGAATGGGCCCGGTTACGATTGCCGTCGATTCATATGGCCCGGTGACCGACAACGCGCAATCGGTTTACGAGTTGTCGACTATCGAGCAAATTCCCGGAATTGAAGCCGAGATCGAAAGGACCTACGGTTACCCGGTCAATTTCGAAAAGGCGAAAGACAACCTGGAAGAAAATGACGGCGCGGGCAACACGTTTAAGGCCACAGCGAAGCCGGTGTTGATTGGCACCGCGGTGGTCGGCGCCACAACGATGATTTTTTCTATCGTAGTCGCT
>DASREJ010000110.1:0-12198 GCA_035652115.1 Bryobacteraceae bacterium | reverse complement strand
TTTCATCCTTGCCCTTCTTATTTTGCCCTTCGTTAGCGCTCCTACCCTTGCGATAAATGGCGGCGCGCCCGCATCATCCGAAATCGCGTCGCAGGCAGTGATGATCGTTTCGACCCGTGGCGCGAGCTGCACCGGCACGGTGATTGCACGCGACCTTTTGCTCACCGCCGCACATTGCGTGGCGCCGAAATCAAACTATGCCGCCGTGATCTCGGTCGGCAGCGCGCCGCGTATTGTGCCCGTTTTGAAGGTCGTATTGCATCCGCGATACGACCCGCAGCAATTCGAGACGCGTAAGCCCTCGCCTGACATGGCGATCGTCAAGATTTCGGAGCCGCTGCCCGCGCGCTACCGCGTGGCAAAACTCTCCTCGAAAGCGGCGTTTCCGAAGCACGGCGAGATGTTCACGCTCGCGGGTTTCGGTTTTGCGCGCGATGGCGACGAGCGTTCGGCGGGAGCCCTGCGAAGCGTGACGCTGCCAAACATTGGCTCGACGGGCGATTCGATGATCCGCGTCTCCGCCGGAAACGGCGGGACGGCCGGAGCCTGCACCGGCGATTCCGGAGGGCCGGCCTTCTTGGACGGTGAAGTGGCGGGCGTAATCGGCTGGACGAGCATTCCGGCGGGCAAGAATTGCGGATTTACCACCGGCGTTACATTGGTGGGGTTTCAGCGCGACTGGATCGAACAAACCATCTGGCAGCTGGGCGTTCATTAAGCGGCGCGCCGTTCGTAGCGGTGATGCAGACCGCCTAGGATCGGCCGGCCAATAATTTTCTTGCCGTGGTACCTCCGGTCTACCGGGCGATGTTCCGGGGCATCATAGTCCAAGCCCCAGTGGGGGCGGCTTTCGTTGTAATACGCTACATATTCTTTCAAAAGACTTCGCAGATGGCGCTCGTTTATCGGGACGATGTGGTTCAGGCATTCTCTTCGCAGCGTCGATATGACCCTTTCGACGTAGCAGTTTTGCCACGGCGACTGCCGATCAACAGGGCGGTCGACTACCCCGAGCGCCTTCACCCGCTTCCGGAAAACGGATCCGTAACACGAGTCCCGATCGCGAAGCAGAAATTTTACTCTGTTTTTCTCGCCTAACGCCGCGGCTATTTGATCGGCCAGCCAGTCCTGCGTCGGATGGTCGGTTACTTCAAGATGGAGAATCTTCCGTCGTGCAAGTCCCAACACGACAAAACCGTACAGAAGCCGATAGGTGGCGGTGACCACGACAAAGAGATCGGCGGCAGCCGTTTCTCGCAGATGATTGCGAAAGAAGGTTTTCCAAGCAGGCAAAATGCGCCGGGGAGGATCATACGGGCCGTGGAATCCCAGACCGCGTATGAACCGGGCCACGCTTGAGTGGGATATTTCAATGCCGAGTTTCAGGAGCTCGGCACGGATGCGGGGCCCGCCCCAGGTCGGATTTTCATCCCGCAACCTGCGGGCCAGGTCGCGTATCTCTAGCGGGAATTTGTTCGATCCGCCCCGATGGTCGCCATACCGCCATCGCCAGAAGAAACGGAATCCCTGCCGGTGCCACACAATTACAGTCGAAGGATGCATGACGGACATCCAGCGATACGCTTTCGGCCAAAGCCGATACAGCAGAATCCAAAGGTGCCGGTCTGCCTTCGGAAAATGTATGCGCTTGGGATAGCGGCGCTCTAATACAGAGAGCTGATTTCGCAGCGCTATGAGTTCAAGTTCGAGGGACGCACGCGAGCGGAGGCGAAAAGAAAACAGCTGCACTGCCGCCCATAGAATCGCGCGCATGCGTGATCTTCGCTGGGGATCGGGATGAACATGTGTCCGTCGCGGAGCTAGGGCTCTTTTCCACCGGTTTTTGGCAGCCTGCGGGCCTTGGCGGAAGTTAAGGACTGCATCGACTACATTTCGATGTAGCCATCCGAAAATAAGTTCGGTTTCGTCGGGTCTTGTCACCTCCACTGCTAGAGCATCATTCCTATTAACACGTTGAATTTAACTCTTGTCGGCATTCCGCCGTATCACTACAGCACGATGAAAGGCGTTTAGCCCTTCGGCGGCATCGGGATGATCATCGACACGCGTTTCTTGTATTCGACGTAAGCGTTGCCGTGGAAGCTCACGAGATCACGTTCTTCCAGCAGCATGCCGATGACGATGTAGCCGGTGGTCGCGATCGCGAAAAGCAGATGGCCGGCGGTCATCATCGGGATTGCCCAGAATGCGAGCAGGAAACCGAAATAGATCGGATGTCGCACGAACTTGTAGAACAGCGGAGTTCGGAAGCTTGGATGATTAAACTCTTGCCCCTGCGCGTGCGCGTAGACTTGGTGCAGCCCGAACAGTTCGAAGTGGTTGATCAGGAACGTGCTGACAAGCACCGTCACCCAGCCGATCCAGAAGACGGCCCAGAGAATCGTCGCAGCCGTCGGGTTGCCGACCGACCAAATCACATCGGTCATCGGACGCCATTGCCAATAGAGCAGCAGTAGGATGAGACTCGCGACGAGCACGTAGGTGCTGCGCTCGACCGGGCGCGGCACGAATTGCGTCCACCAGCGCTTAAACTCCTGCCGTGCCATGACGCTGTGCTGAGTTGCAAACAAGCCAAGAAGGATAACGTCGACGATCAACGCCTGGACTGTGAACGGTCCGCCGCCGCCGATATCGATCGACTTCGGCACTACGAGGTTGCCGACGAAGCCGATGGCGTAGAGAAACGAAATAAGAAATATAACGTAGCAGATTGCGCCATAGATCAGTGCTGCCATTGTTGCCCCCAAGGTTACCTGAGGCACTTGTGCCGCCATTCAGAAGCTGCACCACCACTATAGCTTACGCCGCTTGATTGGCGCCGCAATCGGCAGCCGGCTACCGCTATGGCGTCAGCCGCGAAGCCGTTATGCTACGTACACAACAATGACGACCATCCTCGACAGAATCCTCTTCACCGTCGGTGTTCAGCTTTGCCGCGCTGCTGCCGAGGGTATCGGTCAGCTTGCGGAAAAGGCGTAGTCGTCGGTGCTCTTTGATGTGAAGATCGGAATTCCTGTTCTCTATTCAGAATTCCCAGACACTGAGATGCGGGAAAAATCCAATTTATCCCTGTTCTTTTCGCTGTTTATTAGGGAACGGCTCAGCCAGAGGCTGAATCGCCGCAGACTACGTCATGCACCACCCATTCTTTCTCCTATTCTCTGGCGACGAACGTTGGTCGAGTTTGTCGGCCGGATAACACCCCGCAACACCCCGCCCGTTTATAAATTTATTAACCAACACAAGCTCCTAATTACAAAGGTTCGTCCTGTATGAAAGCCTGCTCGTGCTGTTCGCTGCAGGCAGCACTGGAGCGCTGACATGGGGCCTGCACGCTTTGCCTTTTTAACGGCAGTTTTCGTTTGTCTGTTTTCAAGCGGATCGGCGGCCGGCGAAAACGGTGTTTTCAAAGATAAGATCGTCTTCGGACAGGCCGCGGCTCTTACTGGACCGGCGCAGCTTCTTGGCCAGGGCATGCGTGAAGGTATTCTCGCGGCGTTCGCGGAAGCCAATCGAGTCGGCGGTGTTAACGGGCGAAAATTAGAGTTGAAGTCCCTCGACGATGGCTATGAGCCCGAAAAGACAATTGACGCTACCAAGAAGCTGATCAACGAAGAAAAAGTTTTCGCGTTGGTGGGTGGCGTTGGAACGCCGACATCGAAGGCCGTCCTGCCCATCTTCACCGAGGCCAAGGTGCCGTATATCGGTCCGCTCACAGGCGCGGAATTTCTACGCAATCCCTATAAGCGCTATGTCGTGAACGTTCGCGGCTCCTATTTTCAGGAGACGGAAGCCTGGATCGAACACTTGACGAAGGATCTCGGCATTTCGAGGATCGCCATCCTCTACCAGGACGATGCCTTCGGACTGGCAGGACTCGCGGGGGTCGAGCGGGCGCTCGCCAAGCGCAACATGTCGCTGGTGGCCTTTGGGTCCTACATACGAAATACAACGGCGGTGAAGACGGCTCTTCTGGATATCATGAAGGCGCAACCGCAGGCGGTGGTGACGGTCGGAGCCTACAAGCCGGTCGCGACATTTGTGAAAGTTGCACGGCAGCTGAAATTCGATCCGGTTTTTGTCGCAATATCGTTTGTCGGGTCGGATGCCCTCGCGCACGAACTGGGCGGTGACGGCAGTGGCGTCGTAATCAGCCAGGTCGTGCCTTTCCCGCGGGACATGAATGCCCCCGTGGTGGCGGCGTATCAAGCGGCGCTGAAGGCGCTGGATGCAAACAGCAAGTCAGGTTTTGTATCGCTTGAGGGATATGTCGTCGGCCGCCTGGTCGTCGAGGCCTTGAAGCGGGTGTCCGGTGAGCCGACACGGGAAGCTTTTCTAGATGCGGTCACAAAGGGCGAATTCGATTTCGGCGGCGTGAAACTGAATTACACGGCCGAAAAAAATCAAGGTGCAGACCAGGTTTTTCTCACCATCATACAGCCAGATGGATCGCTCAAGCCGGTGACGCGATTGCTCAAGACATCGGCGCGATGATCAAGGTAACTCTTTGGATGCCGCGCAAATGAAACTGATCTCCCCCATATCGAAACTTCACCTTTGGTTGGGCCACGCCGTATCGCGCAGTTGGTTCGGTACCATCCGCGGGCGGCTCTACATCGCGTTTGGTTTCACCGCGAGCATGGCCGTGATCGGCTCGCTGATTGCGCTCTATATTTTTACGACCATCGGTGACACCACAACCGAGATCGTGTCGCGCAGCACGCCCGCAATGGTCGATTCGCTCCGGCTCGCCGAAGAGACGAACAGTCTGCTTGCAACAGCGCCGAAGCTCATGGCCGCAAACAATGAGGAGAGCCGTGCGGCGATTGCCAACGAATTAAACGAGAAGGAACACAGCTTTTCCGGGCTCATAGAGCAGCTGCGTAAAATCACCGGCAAGGACGACATGGCGATCGCGGCTGCCAAAGACTCCATGATGGGGCGATTGAACACGTTGAACCAAGCGGTGGCCGAACGCATTGCAACCGCGCATAAACGCCAAACAATGGCCGTCCAGGCCCGAAAAACACATGAACAGTTTTTCGCGGCCATTAACACGGTCATCGACGATACGAACTTTGAGTTCATGACGACGACCAGAAGCATCGGAACTGATAGGTCGATTGAGCTTGTCGAATTGCTGCGGCGGGCACTGGAGGTTCAGTCGGAGATCAATCTGTTCGCGGGACTTCTCACCGAAGCTTCGCTGGTTACGGAGCGCGCGCGCCTTCAGCCGCTACGCGACCTCATTGGGTCGGCGGAGCGAAAGATCAAAGCCAATCTCAAAGCAATGCCGGACAATAAGTCGCGGCAACAGTTGGTGAAAATTTACGAGAGCATGGCCTCGTTCGCTGGCAAGGACGGAATCTTCGATTTGCGAAATCAAGAGCTCACGTCGCGCGAGGAGGCCGATTCGACATTTGCAGAAACGGCCCAAGAAGCAGCGAAACTGAAACAGGCCGTGGGCCGTCTAGTTGATTTGCACAACCGCAATACGCAGGTCCTTGTTTCCCGCGCCGAGGAACAAATCCGTGCCGGCCGAGCAAGCCTGATTATCCTCGCTATCGTGGCTCTGGCCGCTGCGGCTTTGGTGGCGTGGCTCTATGTTGCGAGAAACCTCGTTCGTCGGCTGGGGGTGGTGAGCGAAGCCATGCGCCTGATCGCCCGCGGCGATACAGATGTCAACGTTTCGGAAGACGGCCACGACGAAATTTCCGATATGGCAAAGGCGCTTCTGGTTTTTCGGACGGCGACGAATGAAGTCAATACAGCGCGTCTCAGCGAAATCGAGCGCGCACAGCAAGCCGAGAGTCGCCGTCAGGAAGTGGATCATGCGATGGCCGATTTTGAGCGAGCCGTTTCCGATGTGGTTGGAGCCCTGGAGGGTGCTTCCAAGCACATGAACGATTCCGCCAGCACCATGATGATGAGCGCAAGCAACAATCAAGCGCACGCGGCGGCCACTGCCAGGGCTTCAGCGGAAGCGACGACGAACATTGAGAATCTTGCATCGGCTGCGGAGGAAATGGCGCGGTCCGTCCAGCATATTTCGACGCAGGTTCACGATTCTGCGGCAGTAGCGCGGCAAGCCATGAGCGACGCGGAATCTGTAGCAGCTGTTGTCAAGAGTCTCACCAATTCAGTGGCTCAAATCGGAGCTGTCAGCGAACTCATTCAGAGCATTGCGGCGCAGACGAATCTTCTCGCGCTCAATGCAACCATCGAGGCCGCTCGTGCAGGCGAAGCGGGACGCGGCTTTGCGGTTGTCGCGCAGGAGGTAAAAAGTCTTGCGACGCAGACCGCAAAGGCGACCGAAAGTATCGCCAATCAGATTTCAGAAATTGAAGCTACGACCACGCATGCGGCCGATGCCATGAAGGGCATCAACAATACGATTGCCCGGCTGGATGCGATCGCGAGCACAGTGGCGGTCGCGGTGGAGCAACAGGGCTGCGTAACCCAGGAAATTGCGAAAAGCGCAAGCGCGGTCGCGCAGGGAACGCGGGAAGTCGCGGCTAATATCGAGCACAGCTCACAGACTGCGGCAGAGATCGATCAGATTGCGAACAAGGTTTCCAACGCCGCAGGCGAGCTTTCGTCGCGATCCAATGTGTTGGCGAAGGCGGTCGACGAATTCCTAGCCCAGATGCGGGTGGCATAGAGTCCGAAAAGCCGAATTCATTGTCAATTCGAAGTATGTGACTGCTTCAGTTTAATCGCTGATTTGATGTTGTCGTAGCTTATCCTCCCGAACTGATAGGGTGGACTAGATAGCGAAATAGGCCTTCTTGGACGGTGAAGTGGCGGGCGTAATCGGCTGGACAAGCATTCCGGCGGGCAAGAATTGCGGATTCACCACCGGCGTTACATTGGTGGGATTTCAGCGGGACTGGATCGAATCGATCAAGAAGCGCCATCTGACGACCGTCTTTGGCTTCACGACCATCATCAGCCCAGCCGCCTTCGACCAAATTCTATACAAGATTATCCAAAGGAGCCTGTCTTCTCCCGGAATGCGAATATTTTTCCGGTGATGCATGCGCATCATTTTCAGCTGATGCCGCAACGCAATCACTTCGAATTCAAGCGATGCGCGTGAACGAAAGCGGAAAGAGATGAAATGAGCTATGGCGCGGAAAATCGCACGCATGACAATTTTTAACGCCGCGCAATCGAATGCTAATAAGCAAAATCAAACGCGCAGTGCTTTTCCACCGATTTGTGAGATTGCCCGGATGGTAGTCGCGGTCGTCGCAACGCCAAAGAAGAAGTCTGGAATTCGACCGCGATCTTATTCGGCAGGGCGATCTGATATAGATTGTAGACCTTTCGCTGTCTGGTCGCCTAAAGGGCTCAACCGTTGAATATCAAGGATACGATCAGGGAAGCCTTCGAGCGCGCGGTTGCCGCCCATGGAAACGGCGCGTTAACGCGCGCCGAGCAGCTCTATGAGGGAATCCTCAAGGAAGACGCTGGCCATTTTGGCACGCTTTATCATCTCGGCCTTCTCCGGCTTCAGCAGGCGCGTTTCGCCGACGCAGAGCCCTTGTTTCGCCGCGCCGTTAAGACCGATAAGCGGTCGGCGGAAGCACATCACAGTCTTGCGATCGCTCTGACTGGCCTTGCCCGCTACGACGATGCGATTCAACACTATCAGAAAGCCTTGCAGCTCGGGCTTCGCGAAGCACCCGTGCATAACAACATCGGCTACGCACTGCAGCGCCTCGACCGGCATAAGGAAGCGGCAAATCATTTCCGAAAGGCCCTGTCCCTCAATCCGAGCTATGCAGAAGCACATAACAATCTTGGCAATTCGCTCCAGTCGCTCAGCCTGACGGACGAGGCGATTGAACATTATCGCAAGGCGTTGTATCTGCGTCCGGATTTTGCCGAGGTGCATAACAATCTCGGCAGCGCGCTGGCGTCAAAGAATCGGTTTGAGGAAGCGATTGAGCAGTACCGGAAGGCGCTCGCGCTTTCCCCGGGGAATTTCGAAGCACATATGAATCTCGCCAATTCGCTTGGCGCGCTCGAATTGCTGCGGGAATCCCTGACGCATTACGACCAGGCGATCGCGCTCGATCCGGCAAATCCCGAACCATATGCGCGGGCCGGTTTTATGCTGTTTCATGCGGGCCGCGTGGACGATGCGATCACATATTGCGAGAGAGCGCTTGCAATTGATCCGGGTCATGTCAACGCGCGCAGGAATTTGGGCGTTGCATTACGCGCGATCGGCAAGATTGCCGAAGCCGTTCAGTGTTTTGAAAATGTACTTGCGGTTGCGCCGGAAAAAGCCACGGCAGCTTATTATAACCTTGCAACCACCCGAAAGATGGCGTCCAGCGATCCGCATTTCGCGACCATGCGGAAGTTGGCGGGCAAGATCGAAACACTAGAGACCGACGACCAGATCGCGTTACACTTTGCGCTTGGCAAAGCATTCGCCGATACCGGCGATCATCGGTTGGCCTTTCATCACCTGCTGAAAGGAAATGCTCTCAAGCGGCGCGAATTCATTGACTACGACGAGGCAGAAGCATTGCGTCGCTTCGAACGTGTAGCGAAGGTATTTGATCGTAAACTCTTCGAGAAAAAGAATGACGCAGGGAATCCTTCAAGGGTTCCCATCTTTATTGTCGGCATGCCGCGCTCGGGCACGTCGCTCGTCGAGCAGATTTTGGCAAGCCATCCTAAGGTGTTCGGGGCCGGAGAGTCGTACGAAATGGTGACTCTCGCGGATTCGATCCGCGGCGCGGGCAACAGCGAATTTCCGGAGGCGGTCGCCGAGCTTTCCAGTGATCAACTTCGCACGATCGGCAAGAGTTATGTTGACGCTATCCGGGCGCTTGCGCCAGACGCCGAGCGTATCACCGACAAAATGCCCGGCAATTTCGCCAATGTTGGCTTGATCCATCTTGCGCTCCCGAATGCGCGCATCATTCACACGTGCCGCGATCCGCGCGATACGGCGACCTCATGTTTCTCCCTGCTCTTCGCGCTGGGACATGCCTATAGTTACGACCTTGCGGAGCTCGGACGTTATCTGCGGGCTTACCAAAAGCTGATGCGGCACTGGCATCAGGTACTGCCGGAAGGCGTCATGATCGACGTGCAATACGAAACGCTGGTCAACGATCTTGAGCATCAAGCTAAACGCATCGTCGAGCACTGCGGGCTCGAATGGGACGAGGCTTGTCTTTCATTCTACGAGGCAAAGCGGCCGGTGCGCACAGCGAGTGTCATCCAGGTTCGACAGCCCATCTATGCCAGTTCCGTTGGCCGTTGGCGCGTTTATGAGGGCAACCTTCAACCCTTGCTGCGCGAACTGTCGAAAAAGGACTGAAGCCCGCGACAACACGTCGCGTCGCGTTCTTAATAATACAAAAGACTTTGGACCGGCAGTAACCAATTGAAAGATCATCACTTTTATCATGTATCTTTTTTGCCACGGCAATGGACATTGTTGTGACTGACAATGCCTGACAGTCATTTGCTTGGTTGTATCGATATATGTTTCAGCAGATTAGATTGATGAGGGGGCTTACATGAAAAAACTTCTTCTTTGCGGGGTCTGCTCGCTGGCCCTCAGCGGGTCTGCTCTTGCGGCCGACATGGCGCCGAGGCCGGTTTACAAAGCCCCGCCTGCAGCGCCGGTATTCAGCTGGACCGGTTGCTACGTCGGCGGCAATATTGGCTGGGGACAAGCGAAAGCAAAAGCCTCCGGTACTGTTTCAACGGGTGGCGGCAGCACCATTGCATTCAGTGGTAAGAGTACCGCCTCAGGCTTGGTTGGAGGCGGTCAGCTCGGCTGCGATTACCAGGCCGGAAATTGGGTGTTTGGCCTTGAAGGTATGTTTGACGGGGCTGACATCAACAAAACGCTCAACACGCTTGGTGTCATAACAACCTCGAAGCTCAACTCATTTGAGACCTTCACCGGCCGGGTGGGATGGGCGGCTGATCAAAACCTGTTCTATGTTAAAGGCGGCGGGGCTTGGGCTCAGACGAAGCAAGGCGTCAACGCGACCGGCGTAGGCGGAGCGGTGGATAACGTCTCTGTGGGCATCAGCGGCTGGCTCGTCGGCGGCGGGTGGGAGTATGCATTCGCGCCCAACTGGTCGTTCAAGATCGAATACGACTACATGAAGTTCGGCGACAAGAATGTCTTCTTCCCGAACAATGCAACGACCGCGCGCATCAGCGACCAAGCCCTTCAGACCGTTCTGGTCGGCTTGAACTATCGATTTGGCACGGGCGGCAAGGGGCCGGTTGTCGCGAAGTACTGATTGCCTAAGCCACACAAATCCAAAACCCCGACCTTGTGTCGGGGTTTTTTATTACGGGATCGATACCTCTCTCAGCAAATTTAGCGTTCGGAATTCGCGCTCCTGCCGCTCAGAAAGAATCTGCTCGGTGAGAGCAGGATCAAGCAATACGAGCAGAGATCCTTCTCACTGCGTGTCGCCCAACGAGCCCTGGAACCATATCAATCGCGCCCCTTAACGTTCGCTGCTCGCGTACTACGCGTGAGATCAACATACCGTCGTAGGAGGATGCGGCGGCGGTTCGATTCCTGTTTGAGGCATAAATTTTATGGGTACGATTGCGGGTACGCGTCGTTTCAATATGTTGAGAAAGCCAAGTATTTCGCTGATTATTAGATCAATTCGGTTCCGCCCCTGGCACCACTTTCTTGTTCGCGGATGTTCTCCCGAGTCCGCCAAAGCTTCCAACTAGCTGATCTCCAAACCAAAAATCCAGTGCTCGATTTCGGAACGAAAGAACTCGGCCGATCTTGGTGCCGGGGCGCGAAAAACTAGCGGTCTGTCACGTCCTCAATCCAGGACAACACTCGGACTGCATGCGGAAAGCCGAGTGTCGGGATTGCGAGTAGTGCGACCTGTTTGATTTCTTCTTTTGAAACGCCGGCAGCAATCGCTCTTCGGGCGTGCGAATGGACCGCGCCTTCGGACGAAGCGCCGATCGCGAGAGCAAGCTTAATGAGGCGCAATTCTTTGTCGCCGATCGGTCCAGCAGTGGCACACGCCTTGCCCAAGGCTGCATATGCTGTCCAAACCTCGGGAAAGTCGTGTGCGACTTCAGCGGCTTTCGAAGGCAATTGTTCTTCTTGCAACGGCATTAATTCCTCCCTTCAAGGGCTCCAGCGCCAGATCGGTGGCGCTTGCTCTTTAGCGATCGATCATGTGCAGGATAAAAGGCGTTTGCCGACTCGCCAAGAAGGATAATCTACGCAGCAGCACGCAGTTTTCGAAAGCTCTCCAAATTGGGGCAATCGAAGGGGCAAGGACTATCATTACCCTGCCTCACATCGTACTTGCAGAGTCTTTTGTGTGCACAGAATCTGCAGCGAAAGTGCATCTCTGCCAAAGCAGCAAAATCCAATGCGTTCCGGGAAATTCCTAACTGTTTAAAGCGAAAATCTAAAACATTTTTCATGTTTTCGCCCGGAGAACACAAAACGCGCAGGTCACCGGGTTCAATTCCCAAATCCGCCGCGAGATTTTCGAATTCGTGCTGGGTGAGATTTTCGATCTCGAGCAGATTCGCAGTCCGCCGACGATAATTCTGCCATAGCGACGAAAGCCTCTCAAAGATTGAGTGCGAAGCCGTATGCATCGTTAACTCCCCGCTAGACAAAAACTTTAGCGGGCCCTCATAGATCGTTTTTGATGTAGATCAACGAAGCACCTACATCATTTTTGCCCGAAATCATTTGCAGAAACGTTCGCTGCGCCCAAGCGCAATGTGAGTTTCGAACTGGAATAATTCTCAATCGCAACAGAACAAACGCGTCACAAAGTTATCCTTAGCATAATCGCTGACTCCACTTTAAAATCGGTATGAATCTCCTGGAAGGAGGATTTCATATGCGAGAGTCCGTCGAAGTGACAGAGCTTGGTGATACTGTCGATCGGTTTCGCCGTGTCCTCACCGGCGTCGCTCTGGACTGTAAATGTCGAGCGGCACTCGACGGAGTACTCGATCGTTTCTCTGCGTTTGAGCGCCGGCGGCTGCTGCGTGACGGACTCCGGCAAGCCCGTTTTCAGCGCGATAAAATTGCAAGCCAGCTCCGTCTGCTTGCCGAACTTGACGAAATTAACGAACGGGAAGCCGACCGCTCCGTATTCGAAGAACTGGCGCTGCTGTTCGACG
>DASREJ010000109.1:0-9402 GCA_035652115.1 Bryobacteraceae bacterium | reverse complement strand
TGCTGATTACAAATCAGCGGTCCATGCCTTGGCTACGCGTCTCGGACTTGCTCGATCTAAAAGAAGGCCGCTCCAGAGTTCGCCCCCGACGAAATCCGCTTGCCTACCTGCTCGCGTTGTTTTGCCCGGGAGCTCGCTACGGCATTTTTGGAGTGGCGGTGACTGTTTACCTGGTGGCAATTCTCACCGGCATTGCGCTTCCCGCGTTTGCGAAGGCGAGACAAAAAGTGCAGGCTGTCCGGCAACATCAGCAAGCCATCTATCAGAATGAAGATGCCGGCGGATGACAGCCGCGCTGAGGGCGTGCCAATTTTTTCGTAGCTTTACAACTTCACGTAATCCGGCTTTCGCCCATTCCTATTTTTCAGCACTGCATTGAGGCCCGGGGCTTACGTCTCCTCCTTACGCCTTTGGCAGAGTCACAGTTACAGTTCCTTCTTTGCGGTCGATCTTCATCTGATCCGCATGAACAGGACCTGGCAACGTGATCATCTGTGAGTATTCACCCGCAGAGTATTCGGAACTTGCGGCTGTCTTACTTGCCGTTTCTTTCTTTGATTGTTCCGACGCGATGAGATGGAGTTGCTTATCCTTTACCTCTACCTTCACGTTGGAAAGATCACGATCCGGCAGGTAGAAATGCACGACATACTTATCTTTCTCGTTCTCCAAGTTTACAGTGGAACCGAAGAAAGGCTGCTGAGTAATAACCGGCTCATTCGGCACCCCTGACAACAGGTCGCGTGTCATTTGATCCATCCGATCCTGCATCCGTTGCATTTCACGGACGACTTGCTGGTCCCAGTCTTCTGTCCATGGCTCAAATGCAGGAGCAGGAGTGGGAACGGTCGCAACGCCTGCCGTTTCTTTTGGCAAAGTCGCTATTATGAGCCCTTCCTTGTGCTCGACCTTCATCTTGTCCGCCTTCACTGGTCCGGGGATGATGATATTCTCCTCGTAAGCGTCCGCTGTCTTGTCGTTGGCGGATATGTGAAGCGATCCGTTTTCAAATGTGACTTTTACATTGGACTCATCGCTTTTAGGCAAATAAACACTTGCCACATAAGCATCCGGCTTTTCTCGGACATCCACCGAAGAGCTGAACGTCATCTCCTTCTCCTTCGTCGCGGGCCGTAGCTTCGACACAGTATCATGGAATACCTTGTCCAGCTCACTCTCCAGCTTCTGCCATCGCTCCGACCAGCTCGATTCTGCCGTGCTCAAGGTAGTAGTTTTGGATGACGTTGTGTCAGATTGTGCGGCTAGGGTAACAGATGGCGTTTCGAGCGCCAGCCCAGCCACAGCCATGATTAGTGCGATATTTTTCATGATAGATTCTCCCGCGCCTCCCGGTGTCGCCACTTTCACTTATCGGCAAATAGCGGACAGACCGCTTGTAATTGATTCCGTGGCTCACACCGGACGACGTGTTAAATATTGCGGTTTGGCCGCTGAATGCCTTCCTGTTGTTGGACGAAATCCAGAGTCGTTGCGTTCAAAAATTTGCGACAAGAGTTGACTGCTTTTCCATGGCGTGCAGCTACCATCGGTTACTCACGCGCGGACGCGCCGAGCGTGCCGTTTCTCGTTTGCGGCGCGAGCAGCCGAAAGTTTTGTTGAGCAACATCTATAAAGTCGAATCCGCCGTGCGAGTTCGGGATGGTAATCGGAAATCCGAGGTGTTGGCGGAGCAGCCTTAGAAACAACACCAGTGACCATGCAATAAATGCCGATTCCGCCGCGAGCCGTTTTGAGAGCGACGGAGGGCCAATTGTTAGTGCTGTCATATCTGGAAAGCCTTGGACCCTCGTCGTGGAAAGACGCCCTAAAGATTAGCGAGCAAATGCACGTGTTTCAACCGAGCGTGCGCACTCGTGAGATGGACCAGCGCTTTCGCCAGTAAACGCTCCTACTATTTTTTAGCTGCGTCCTGATAGCTAAATCCAGATCAGCATAAAACGACCTCCATAATCGAATACGATGCTTCGACACGGTATGCGTTACGGTAACACCGCATTTCTCTGTGCTTGAAATAGACTCTCTGTGCATGGCGATTACCCTGCAATCGTAGCTATCATTCCTCCCGCCATGACAAAAATTCCCCAATGCCGTGAAGCCGAGTTCACACCGCGCGACCTGCGCGCGTGCAGGGCTTTTACTTTGATCGAACTGCTGGTAGTGATCGCGATCATTGCGGTGCTTGTGGCCATCGCCAGCCCGATCCTTGCCACCGGCAAACGCGCCGGCTTGGAGGCAAAATCGGTGTCGCGGCTGCGCGACCTGCAAATGGCCAATATCCAGTATGCCGGCGAACACAACCAGTTCTATGTCCCCATTTGGGATATGAATCCGAGTAATTCACACGCGTGGTTCGATAATCCCGAGTTCGAGAAGTATTTTGTCGCCAACACGGGCAGTTACTGGTGGGGCAATTCACCGGAGAATATGTATAGCCCGCTGGTGCCCTTAAAATTCAGTCAATCCATTGGAAGTTCCTATGGTATTAATGCGGATTACATGAACTGGCCACCCGCTCCGCGTCAAATGTTGCGCGATGTCCCTTTTCCAGCCAGGATGCTTGCGTTTGAAGAAAGCCAGGACTGGATCGTCACCGAATACGGCGCCCATGGCCAATACAAGGTGCCTGAGGCTTACAGTGGTTCCACCACCGCCTATCGCTATAACAACATGACCAACATCGTCTTCTTTGACGGCCATGTGGAAACGCTGCCGCAGAGCAAGGTCGCAGGTAATACGACGTTGTGGAGAGGGCAAGACCAGTAGGACTAATCCGAAGGGTTGTTGGTGGGTGTCATCCGTTTCATGGCGGGTAGGGGAGTGCTTGGCTGAGCCATCGTGCCCGGCAACCGCAACATGAAATTCACCCCCGGGCCGGACGGGGATGGTGCGTTTCCAGAAGAGCGACGGCACCTGGGTCACCGCGACCGATTACCCGTATGTCAAAGGCAGCACCATCGTCTGCGGCGTCCCCACGGGGTTAACCGGTCAGCTTGCACTGGAGGTCACGGTGGAGATCAGTGGCAGCGGGCGCACGGGCGCTTATCCATTCCCGTTCACCTGAGGGCCGCCGCCGGCCGTTCCACGGGGTCACCTGTGTAAAACGCACACCCCGGTCGTGCAGCCTGCATGGTCCGGGTGTGCAGCCTGCATGGTCCCGCTGTGCAGGCTGCATACCCCCGGTAGCGCGGTGCAGACTCGGGTCATGCAGTTTGCACAGTCCACCCCTGCAACCTGCCGGGGTCACCCCTGCACTTTGCAATGATCCCCCCTTGCAGCCCCAGACCCCGGTCGTGCAACCTGCACACTCCACCCCTGCAATCCGCAAGGGTGCCACCTGCAATCTGCACGGCTGCCACCGCAGGCGGGCCAATCCAGCCCCTGCAACGCTAAAGACGGCACGGTGCGCCAGATCGGACGTTTCTTTTCTCGCGGCTCGCACCGGCCTTCGACGGCGGTCTATTTACACTTTGCCGCGACGGGCTTCCAGTTCCCCGCGGATTTGCTCCATCTTTTCCTGGGTCAGCGGGAAACGCATGAGCGCGATCACTGAAAGGATGAGGCCGACAACAGGAATCGCGATGAAGAGAAAGCGGATCATGAAGAGCGTGTGCGGTGTTTGGATCGCCACGTTGGAGTCGAAACCGATCCATTCAAGGATGAAAAACGAGATGCCCGCGCCCACAGCCATTCCGACTTTATTGATCCACGAACTACAGGCCGAGAATGAACCTTCGCGGCGTCGTCCACCTTCCAACTCGTCGTAGTCCATGACATCCGCACCGATGGAGCCCATGAGCAGCCAGAAGCCCGCGCCGGTAAATGCAATGGAGCCGGAGGCGAATACTTGCAGCCAGACAAATCGCGGATTGTAGAGCCACCATGTGCCGATGAAGACACCGATCGCGATGGAGAACACACAAAGGAGTGCGTGCCGCTTTCCCATCCGGTGAGAGATGAAGTTAAAGAACGGGATGCCAAGGAAACCCATCAGCATGGCTGTGACACCCATGATGGAATTGTAGAAGTTGCCTTCGGAAGTGTTGCCCCGACAGACATAATACATCGTCGCGGCGAGACCTAGCGTGCCGACCATGCTTAGCCCCATGTTGTAAGCCATCTGCATCCCTAGTTGAATGCGAAATGGCCTGCACTGCAAAGTTTGCCAGAGCGTTTCCTTGATGGAGATATGCTGCTGCTTTTTGGAGACGAGCTTTGTGTAATACCGCTCCCGCACCAGCGCGACACAGGTCAGACCGGCCAGAATGATGATAACTCCGCAGAAGCTAAGATAGACCTGAGCGCCCAGCAGCATGTTAGGCTTCGCGCCATCAGCGGCAGTATGCCAGGCTTCGCTTGTGGTGAGCAGCAGCTTGATGCGATGCAAGACATTCGAGCTATCCGCACCGACCCAGACTGCGCGCGAGAAGAAGTTGCCAAAGAAGAATAATCCCAGCTCCGGGATTTTCTGCACGGCGTTTTTGTAGGAAAAGACGCTGGTCCGCTCGTGATAGTCCGGCGTCATTTCATTTCCGAGACTTTGGTAAGGCATGTTGAAGCAACTCACCAACGGGAGATAGAGCGCCGAAGACGCGATCATGAACCAGAACCCGGTGGTCGGCGACCAGGTTGGACTAATAGCTAGCAGAAATGGCAGACCTAGTCCGGCCAGTAAACAGCCGATGAGCATGAATGGGCGGCGGCGTCCCCAGCTTGTGCGAGTGTTATCCGACCACCATCCGAAGAACGGATCTGAAATCGCATCGAACACACGATTCAAAATAATCGCGACACCGATCTGCCATTGCGGCACATGCAGGTAGAGGCCGAAAATCTGGAAGGCAATTGTCGGGTAGAGCCAGTGACCCCACATGTCGGGGAATGTGCCTAGACCATAGCCGATTTTTTGCATGACCGGCACACGGTCGGTGGGCGTGTCGTCAACCGCTGGTTGAGTGAAAGTTTCGAGCGGAGGTAATGCGCCGGTAGTTGGAGAGAAGGCAAGTTCCTCGACGATCAGATTGTCCTGGAGCTCATCTTTGCTGGGGGTTTTTTCTGTCATGGTCGGGTTTAGAAATGGACGGTGAGCGAGCGGACATCCTTGTTCGGAATGATGAGCAAACCGTCAGTATTTGCCTGCATAGTTCCTCCATCCACACACTTAACGCTGGCAACGCCGATGAGTTGCACGAGCCATGAGCCAGCGTGCGTTCCGCTCAGTTCCAGACGAAGGCTTTCACCCATCCGCTTGGCAACAAGAGAGCGTGCTGTCTTTCCATCGAGAGAGGGAACCACGCACGTTGCAGTTGCTCCTTCCGCAAGCTGGTAAATTTGAAACGTGACACCATCGGCGAAATCGTAGTCCGGCTTGGAATCGCACGCGCCGAGTGGCAGGATCGTGCCCGGCCGCACGAAGAGCGGCAGGCTGAAGAAATCGTGCTGCGCGCGGTGCCATCCGCCACCACTCACGACTTCGCCGCTGAAGAAGTGCGTCCATTTTCCTTCCGGCAGATAGTAGTTCACGCTGCCGTCTTCGCTCATCACAGGCGCGACGAGCAGCGCGTCGCCGAGCATGTATTGACGGTCGAGCGTGTCGCTGGCGGGATCGTCGGGAAATTCGAGCAGCATCGCGCGGAGCATCGGGCGGCCTTTTTCATGAGCCTCGACCGCCTTGGCAAAAAGATAGGGCATGAGTCGGCACTTGAGCTTCGTAAATTTCCGCAGGACATCGCACGCTTCCTCATCATAAGCCCACGGGATGCGGTAGCTGGCGTTGCCGTGCAGCCGGCTGTGCGAGGAAAGCAGGCCGAAGGCGATCCAGCGTTTATAGACCGCCGGGCTGCCGTTGCCCTCGAAGCCGCCGATGTCGTGACTCCAAAATCCGAATCCGCAAAGGCTGAGCGACAAACCACCGCGCAAGCTCTCGGCCATGGATTCAAAGCTCGACCAGCAATCGCCGCCCCAGTGCAGCGGAAACCGCTGGCCCGATGCGTAGGATGAGCGCGCGAACAGGACGGCGTTGCCTTTGCCACGCTCGGCCTCGATCGTGGTGAAGACGCACTCGTTGTAGAGCACGCTGTAAAGATTGTGCATGCCCGTCGGGTCGGAACCGTCGTGCCACGCGACATCGGTCGGGATGCGCTCGCCGAAGTCCGTCTTAAAACAATCCACGCCCATCGCCATGAGCCGCCGGAGATGGCTCGCATACCATTCGCGTGCGGCGGGATTGGTGAAATCCACGATGCCCATGCCCGGCTGCCAGAGATCGGTCTGCCAAACGCTGTCGTCGTTTTTCTTGAGCAAAAATCCGCCGCGCTTTCCTTCGTCAAAAAGCGGCGAACGTTGCGCGATGTAGGGATTGATCCAGACGCAAATTTTGAGTCCACGCTCGTGCAAGCGCCGCAGCATTCCGGCCGGATCGGGAAAGGTGCGCGCGTCCCATTCGAAGTCGCACCACTGAAACTCGCACATCCAAAAGCAATCGAAGTGAAAAACGTGCAGCGGCAGGTCGCGCCCCTTCATTTCCTCGATGAAACCGGTGCAGGTCGCCTCGTCGTAGCTGGTGACAAATGAAGTCGTGAGCCACAGGCCGAATGACCACGCGGGCGGCAGCGCGGGACGGCCCGTGAGCGCGGTGAGCTTTTCGATCACCTCGTGCGGCATCGGGCCGTCGAGGATGAAATACTCGAGGCTCTCGCCCGGGATGCTGAACTGCGCGCGTCCGGTTTTTTCCGAGGCGATCTCGAAGGAGACGGGACCGGTTTCATTCACGAGCACGCCGTAGCCGCGATTGCTGAGATAAAACGGCACGGACTTGTAAGCCTGGTCGCTGCTCGTGCCGCCGTCTTTGTTCCAGTTCTCGACGACCTGCCCGTTTTTTACGAAGGCGGTGAAGCGCTCGCCGAAACCGTAAATGCATTCGCCGACGCCGAGCGAGAGCTGTTCAAAAAGAAAGTTCCCGCGCTCCGCCCATTGCGCGTAGCCGAGCGCACGCCAGCCGCTTCGCGTGAGCACCCGGCCGCCGGACTCGAATGCCAAATCCCAGTCGCCGCTCTTCAACGCAACACGCGCGGTGAGATTGCCCGAGCGCAGCGTGGCTTCCTTTTCGCCGATGGAAATCGCGGGTTGCGGCGCGGCAGGCGGTTGCAGCGGGATGCGCGGCCCGCGCTCCAGCCCGCCCGAATAATGTTCGATGCGCGCTTTGATGATGCCGGGCATGACCGCGCTCAATCGCAACGTGAGCAGCGGGCCTTGCAATGTCTGACCGCGATGCCGCACGATCTGCGTCGTGGCGAGGATAAGCAGGTCGTCACCGTCGCGCCTTGCTTCGTAGGCTTCGGCGGCGTAATGCGCGGTGACGTTGGGTTGATGGAGCCAGAGGCCGTCGGTGAATTTCATGTGGAATGGGGCGAGATCATCTTTGATCTCAAAAGCGCGACCTTAGCGCCGGACTTAGTTTGCGGGACTTTTGAAATGGCTGCAAACCTCGGATGATGGATCCCGTAAATTACAGTAACATGGATTGAGTGGAGCGGACTGTTCAATCTCCGCTCACGTTGACCTCAGCGGAAAATCCGCTGCGCGAAATGGTAGAGATTGCTGGCCCAAGTGTCGCGGTCGTGGCCGTGGTCATCGACGTTCCAAATGTGTGGGATGCCGTTCTTTTTTAAAAATGCATGGACACCCTGTGAGCCGCTGATAAGCCCGTCTTTGTTGCCGCAGGAGAGGTAGAACAATTTCAAACTCCTGCCCGCAGCCGCGGGATCGAGCACGAGTTCGGTGAGTGGTTTGGTGTTGGGCGCGGCCGAAAATCCACCGAGCCATGCGAAAGTGTCGAGATGGACGAGGCCGAAGTTGATCGTCTGACCGCCGCCCATCGAGAGCCCGGCGAGCGCGCGATGCTCGCGGTCGGTGAAGGTCGAATACTTCGCTTGAATTGACGGGATGAGACAGTCGAGCAGGTCGCGCTCAAACTTCGCAAACCCGGCGGCGTTTTCCGGCGTGTAGATCTTGTCCGGCGCCGGCGGGCGATCATCCGCGAGCGCGCGGCCATTCGGCATCACGACGATCATCGGCGTCGCTTTTCCGTCAGCGATGAGATTGTCCACGATAGCATCGGCATGGACATAACCATTCCATTCCCACTCATTGCCGGCGATCCCATGCAGCAGATAGAGCACCGGATATTTTCGCTCGGGCGAATAGCCGGGCGGAAGGTAAACAACCGCTTTGCGTCGAGTGTTAGTGACCGTCGAATCGTATTCAAACACCTCGCTGCGGCCCGACATTCCGCCGGCATGAGGCTTATCAAACCCAATGGGTGCATCGGGAAAAACGCGCACGTCATCCGGCCCGAGTTGAACAGGTCGTGCGAAATTGGCGCGTGCGCGCTCCGGCGAAACTTGCTCCGGCTTTTCCTGGCTGACTGCTAACGGCGCGAGTGTTAGCAAAAGGATCGAAGAGATGGCACTAATTGTTTTGAGCTTCATAAGTCTTACACTTACTGCGAGCACTATCAGCCTGCTCACTAACTAGAATCATTTCAACACCACGCGGTAGAATCGTCGAGGTGGCGCAGCACCACCGGAATCTGTGACCTGCACAGTTCCGCCGGTGCCGGCGATGTTGTCCAAAACGGTCACCCACGAGTTACTTTGCAGTGTGTCGTTGCGATCCACGCGGTAACTTTTTCCGGACACCGTTTGGAAGCTGATAAGCATGTTGTTTCCACTCACCTGCATTTGGCTGACTTTAAGCACACTGGAGCGGTCATTCGGGTTCGTCCCCGCCGCAAATTCCTGCGCGTTGGTCATCCCGTCGCCATCGGGGTCCGCGCTGTCGGCGGCATTGCCCGAGTTTGCGGTGGTGCCGAAGTAATTGAGTCTCCAGTTTTGGGCGGCGGTGTCGGTGGTCGCCGACACGGGAGCGGAGGCCGTCCCGAGGCCGTAGAATCCGTTTGCGGCGACGGTGTAATACCACGTTGTGCCGTCGGCCAGGCCGCTGTTCACGTAGGTCGTGGCGGAAATGCCGGCAGCCAGTTCCGTGTAGGGTCCGCCGCTGCTGCCCGACCGCCGGATCGTATAATCGGCGGCTCCATTTACCGCGTTCCACGAAAGCGTGATCTTCCCGCTGCCGGAGGTGGCGGTCACGTTCTGCGGCGCGGGGAGTTCCCCGGCGGCAAGGAGTGCCACATCGGAGGAACTCAACACTCGGTCGTAGAGGCGCACGTCGTCGAGCGTGCCGTTGAGGAAATTGAGTCCTACTTGAATGCTGCCGATGCTTAGGTTCGGCGGGGCGGTGCGTGAACCGGTCGGCCCCGTGCCGCTGCCTCGCAGGATACCATCCACATACACTTGCATTGCGCCGCTGGTGTTATTGCGAGTT
>DASREJ010000108.1:0-9230 GCA_035652115.1 Bryobacteraceae bacterium | reverse complement strand
CCCGACGAAGAACGCCTAATTCGACAGCTTTGGCCCGACCAAAATACTTACCAACGCGAGGAACAGCGGCGCTTTGAAATTCTGCTCGCGCATTGGGATCTTCCCGTCACCGATATTACGCCGCCCAGGTAAGCCTCTATTGAGGCACGATGGCTGCTCACTGGAAATCCTGATCGAAGAATTCGAATGGCCGGCGTGTTGTTTCCGATGAGCGGTCTCGTTCCGCTTGCCGCAGTTCAGCGCGCCGGATTTTTCCTGACGTGGTTTTCGGCAGGTCACAGAATTCCAGCCGGCGAATGCGTTTGTAAGGCGCCAGCTTCTGCCGCAGAAAAGTGAAGATGTCTCTTGCAGTATTGTCGTCAGGTTGATAACCGGGCGCAAGCGCCACAAATATTTTTGGAATCACGAAGCGTACGGTGTCTGTGCTCGGCACTACTGCCGCCTCCAGCACCGCCGGATGCTCAATGGCAACGCTCTCCAACTCAAATGGGCTAATCCGGTAATCCGACGATTTAAAAACATCGTCCGCACGCCCAACAAAAAAGATGTAGCCGTCATCATCTACCTTCGCGATATCGCCAGTCGGATAATCACGTGCAGCTAATTCAGTCTGATCGCGACCTTGATAGCCGAGCATCAACCCAACAGGAGACGTTTCGCGATCCACGTTCAGTTCGCCTTCGGTCGTGTCGTGGCTGCTTGAATCAAGAATTCGAATTCGGTAGCCTGGCATCGGCCGGCCGATGGAGCCGGGCTTGATTTTTTGGCCTGGGGAGTTTGCAACAAGCGCTGTAGTTTCCGTTTGGCCGTATCCATCGCGGATTGTAATGCCCCAGCAATCCTGAACTTGCCGCACGACTTCCGGATTTAACGGTTCGCCGGCACTGACCGCCTCCCGAAGTTTCACTGGATACTTACGCAAATCTTCTTTGATGAGCATCCGCCACGCTGTTGGGGGCGCACAAAGAGTCGTAATGCCAGTACGCACCAGTGTTTCGAGCGCAGCGGTCGCCCGAAAGCGCGTATCATTAGACGCCAGCACGCATGCCCCCGCATTCCAAGGAGCAAACACGGAACTCCAGGCGTGCTTGGCCCAACCCGGCGAACTAATGTTCCAATGCAGGTCTCCGGGCGTGATACCGATCCAATACATCGTGGACAGGTGTCCGACGGGATAGCTGTGTTGTGAGTGCAGGACCAGTTTTGGTTTTGCGGTTGTCCCCGACGTGAAGTAGAGAAGTAACGGATCGTGGCTGCCTGTCGCACTAGTCCGGGTGAAACTATTCGCTTCGCGATAAGCCTCTTCATATTCGATCCACCCATTCGCCTTGCCGCCAGTTAGAATCCGTGTGCAGCTGTCCGCAAAAGACCGGAATTTGTCTTTGCACGTGTAATTGGTGACTATATGCCTAACTTCGCCGCGTTCGAGGCGGTCTTTCAACTCATCAACGCTGATCGCGGCACTTGTCGGGACAAGGACCGCTCCGATTTTCAAAGCCGCCAGCAGCGTCTCCCAAAGAGCGATCTCATTTCCGAGCATTACAAGCACACGGTCGCCGCGCGACAGCCCGAGCCGCTCAAAGAAGTTGGAAACCTGATTCGAACGCTGGCTCAGATCACTGAAGCTAAGACTTTGGTCGGGAGAATCTTGGCTCGTGACAATCAGGGCGAGCTGCGTATTGTTGGCGGCTAGAACATCGAAATAATCGAGCGCCCAGTTGAAGTTGTCCAGCTTGGGCCATCGAAAGTTTTTGTACGCGCGGTCGTAGTTAGAACGGTTTTCCAGCAGGAAGTCGCGCGCTTCTAGGAAGGCCGCCGCGTCGTTCATGTGAAGTTCCTCCGTTCTGCCACAGCCCGCCGCTCGGAAGCCATCGTTAGATCATAAATCAACATCGCAGCTCCCGCAGCGGACGGATTTCCTGTAAGGTCAGATGCGCCGCAGCTTCCAGCTGCCGCGTGCGAACACAATAAGGCTTATCCCGGTCATAACCGTGCTCGCTATCGGAATGGCGGTGAACACGCCATCCACTCCGAGCGATGTGCGATGCGACAGAAACCAGCCGAGCGGTAGTTCACACAGCCAGTAACTAATGACGTTGATCATCGTTGGGGTAACAGTGTCGCCCGCTCCGTTGAAAGCTTGAATCATCACCATGCCGAACGCGTACGTCAGATTGCCGTAGCCGATGATGCGAAGACAATTGGCCGCAAAGCCCGACACAACGGGATCGGTGGAGAAGAAAGACACGAGTAGATGCGGCATGAAAATTAGGGCTATTGCGATGACGCCCAGGTACACTGCGTTATAGCCCGCCGTAACATACACAGCGCGCTCGGCACGTCCCGGCTCCTTCGCCCCCAGGTTCTGACCGACCATCGTGGCAGCGGCCCCGCTCAATCCCCACGACGGAAGAATAATGAACATAAAGATGCGAATGCCGATCGTATATCCCGCTACGGCAAGACTGCCGAAACTGCTGATCATCCGAACCAAAACAATCCAGCTCGTATGTGCAATCAGGAACTGCAAAACGCCTGTAGAAGAAACACGAATGAGCGACCCGATTACGCCGGGCACCAGTCGCAGATGACGCACTGTAAGGCAAACACGTGCCCTTCCGTTCGTCAGCATCCAAAACTGATACAACACGCCGCACGACCGGCCGATTAGCGTGGCAACAGCTGCTCCGGTGACGCCAAGTTTCGGGAACGGCCCCAAGCCGAAAATAAAGCACGGGTCCAGAGTCAGGTTGATCAGGTTCGAAAACCACAAAACCCGCATCGCAATAGAGGCATCGCCTGCGCCGCGAAAGATAGCGTTGTTCAGGAACAGCAACATGATCACAGCGGTTCCACCGAATGCGATCTCGGTGTAACGATGGCCGCCCGCGATGAGCAGTTGATCCGCACCCATCAAGTTCAACAATTGATGGGCAAAAATCATGGCCGGAATGCCCATGGCGAGAGCGACCCCGATTCCTAAAAAAATCGATTGCATCGCTGCGGTTGCAGCGCCTTCGGGGTCTTTTTCGCCCGTGCGCCGCGCGACCATCGCGGTAGTGGAAAAGCTGACGCCGAGCGAGACAGAGAACACAAGCGTCAGCATGGATTCCGTGAGCCCGACGGTCGCGATCGCGTTCGCTCCCAGCCGCGTCACCCAAAATACGTCGACAAGGGCAAATAGGGATTCCATCACCATCTCGAGCACCATCGGAATCGCGAGCAGAAAGACCGCCCGGCTGATTGATAGCTGCGTGAAGTCCTGATGCGTCCCCTTGATTGCGTCGGTGACGGTACGCCACACGCTGGGTTTCGACTGTACGGATAACTCCGTTTGCGCGCTCGGCCCCGCCGAAAATTCAGTTTGCATAAATAACTCCAGTTCGCGCCCAGGAAAAAGCGCGTGATTTAAAGGACAGGAAGAGTTAGGAGGCTTAAGCGATCACAGCGACCGCAGTTCCCAAAACGAGACGCGTGGATTCGATCCGCGGGTCTTTGGCTGTGGTCATATTGATGATCATCGACGTAAATCGGGATTGATCCCGAATAGGAATACTATAGCTGCTGGCGTTGACGAAAGCAAGCGGCATCCTAGAATGGCTCATGCCGAATCATGATGCGTTTACGTACATCGACTCTGACTTGGATTCGATATTCGAAGAAATTCGGGAGCGTGAGCCCATCTTTCACACGCGGGAATTTGGCAATACGGTCGTGGATTTTGATTCGGTGATGGCGCCCGAATATTGGGAAGTGGGGGCGTCGGGCCGCCGTTATAGCCGTGACTTCATTCTGCATTATCTGGCTGAAAGTCCGCCGCTAGATGCGGCTGCGGCGGGGTGGCGGAGCGAAGGCTACGGTCTTCGACGCCTCGGCCCGGACACTTATCTCTTCACGTACACGCTTCATCAAGGTCAGCGCGTCACACGCCGTGCCACCATTTGGCAAAGCGCGCCGGAAGGATGGCGTATTCTTTACCATCAGGGCACAATTGTCTCCGGCGAAGAGGATGATGTCGCCCCGTCATAAACCAAACCATCCGGTTGCGAATACCAAAGACGCAACTTTCAGTTAGGTTTGGGCACAAGTTCTTATACTCGACTCTGCATGCCTAATAATTCAAAAGGCGCCTCGTCCAAAAACACCATCTCAGCCGAACATCAGCGGCTGGCCGAAGCCGATGCGCGGACAAAGCATTGGAAGCGCTGGGGGCCTTATCTTGCGGAACGCGCCTGGGGCAATCCGCGCGAAGACTATAGCGCGGATGGCAGCGCGTGGGAATATTTCCCTCACGATCATGCCCGGTCGCGGACTTATCGGTGGACCGAAGACGGCATGCTCGGCATCTGCGATAACCATCAGTTCCTGTGCTTCGCTCTTACCCTTTGGAATGGCAAGGACGCGATCCTGAAAGAACGGCTTTTTGGTCTGACGGGCGATCAAGGCAATCACGGCGAAGATGTCAAAGAGATCTACTATTACCTCGACGCGACCCCTACAGCCTCTTATCTAAAAGGCCTCTACAAATATCCGCAAAGCCTATATCCTTACGGTCGCATTGTGGAAGAAACGCGCACTCGTTCGCGCCATGATCCGGAATATGAACTTCAAGATACAGGCGCCTTTGATGGCAGCCGCTATTTCGATGTGCAAGTGGAATACGCCAAACAGGATGTGGACGACATCCTGATTCGTATTGAAGCCACAAACCGAGGCAACGAGCCGGCCACCCTCGTTTTGATGCCAACGTTGTGGTTCCGTAACATCTGGTCGTGGGGGCCAACTGAAGAACCACCGCAAAAGCCTTGCCTCCGCCGCGATAGTTCCACCAGCTTGCTCGCGGATCATCCGACGCTCGGCATTTTCCGCCTCACGTTGGAAGGCAAACCCGAACTGCTCTTCACTGAAAACGAGACAAACACCGAACGGCTGTGGGGCTTGGCAGGACGCAATCGCTTCTACAAGGACGCGTTTCACGAATATGTCATCGCCGGCCGGACCGAAGCCGTGAATCCGCAACAGCAGGGCACAAAAGCATGCGCGGTGTACCGGCTGTCTTTGTCCGCTGGGGAATCGCAAACACTTCGCTTCCGCTTATCCCGCGCTGGTTTGCCCGATCTTCCGTACGGCCAATGGGACTCGGTTTTCGCAGCTCGCATTGCCGAGGCGGACGAATTCTACGCGCGCGTGGATCGCGGCCTTTCAGATCAGCTCCGTCAAGTTCAACGGCAAGCGTTTGCCGGGATGTTCTGGAGCAAGCAGTTCTATCACTTCGTCATCGAGACATGGCTCAATGGGGATCCAACGATGCCCCCGCCTCCCGAGAGCCGCAAGCAGGGGCGCGATCATACGTGGCGTCATCTGTTCAACGAAGATGTGATCTCGATGCCAGACAAGTGGGAGTATCCGTGGTACGCCGCCTGGGACTTGGCCTTCCACACGGTTGCCATAGCGCCCGCCGATCCCGATTTTTCGAAATCCCAGTTGTCGCTCTTTTTGCGCGAGTGGTACATGCACCCCAACGGTCAGTTGCCGGCGTACGAATGGTGCTTCAGCGATGTCAATCCCCCAGTGCATGCCTGGGCCGCTTGGCGCGTGTTCCAGATCGACAGGCGGATGAAGAATAAGGATGACCTTGCTTTTCTCGAACGCACGTTCCACAAGCTGCTGATGAACTTTACCTGGTGGGTGAACCGCAAAGACTCGGAAGGCGCCAACATCTTTGAGGGCGGTTTTCTGGGCCTCGATAACATCGGCATCTTTGACCGCAGTGCCGTTCTTCCCACCGGCTGGCTGTTGGAACAGTCTGACGGGTCAAGTTGGATGGCAATGTATTGCCTGAACATGCTGAAGATAGCGCTTCAGCTTTCCGAAATCAACAAAACGTACGAAGATATCGCCAGCAAGTTTTTGGAACATTTTCTCTACATCGCGGACGCTATTAATCACTATCGCGGCAGCGGTCTGTGGGATGAGGAAGACGGATTTTATTACGATCGCCTCCGCATAGCGGAAGGCAACTTCCATATGCTGCGTGTTCGCTCTCTGGTCGGAATTGTTCCGCTCTTTGCCTGCGATACCTTAGACCGCTACATTGTCGAAAAGCACCCAGGTTTCAAGAAGCGCATGGAATGGTTTATTGAGCACCGCAGCGATCTCACCGAAGGCTTGGCGTCAATGACCGAAACCGGCATCGAGAATCGGCGCTTGCTGTCGGTCGTCAACCGGAAGCGGCTGACGCGCATTCTCCAGCGCCTGTTCGATGAGAACGAATTCTTATCCCCATATGGCATTCGTTCGCTCTCGCGTTATCACCGGGATCATCCCTATATTTTGCCGGTTGACGGAACTACGTTTCGCATCGACTATGAACCAGGGGAATCGCACAGCGGGATGTTCGGCGGAAATTCCAACTGGCGCGGGCCGGTTTGGTTCCCCATGAATTTTCTCATCATCGAGGCCCTGCAACGGCTCAATCACTATTACGGTGATTTGTTGACGGTCGAATTCCCGACCGGCTCCGGCAACCGCGTAAAGTTGGGCGAGGCCGCCGATCAATTGGCATGCCGCTTATGCCAGCTCTTCCTGACCGATAAAAACGGAAAAAAACCCGTGTTCGGAGATAGCAAGTTGTTTCAAGACGACCCGCACTTTAAAGATCACATGCTGTTCTACGAGTATTTTCACGGGGACACGGGCGCTGGCCTGGGCGCCAGTCATCAAACTGGTTGGACAGGTTTAGTGGCGAAGCTCATCCAACAAAGTGGAAAGCTTTTGTGCAAATAGACGAAGAAGATCCCATAGCGGCGCCGGAATTAACCGAGAAGCAGCGCGAAGAAGCCGAAGAACGAACTTCTGTCAGTGTCGACGTCGTTCATGAAGCCATTCGCAAAGATGGCGATGAAGAACTCAACCGTTCCGTGTCAGCGCTTTGCTGGTCCGGTCTCGCAGCGGGCCTGTCGATGGGATTTTCCTTCGTCACCCAGGCATTGATACAGGCGCATATTCCCGAAGAGCCGTGGCGGCCTCTGCTTGTACGTCTCGGCTATCCGTTGGGCTTTCTAATCGTCATCATCGGCCGCCAGCAATTGTTTACAGAGAACACAGTCCTCGCTATAATCCCGTTGCTAGCGCGCCGAAATGCAACGACTTTCTTGCGCGTTCTGCGTTTATGGGTAGTTGTGCTGCTCGCCAATATGGTTGGCGCGCACCTCTTCGCGTGGGTAGTTGCCGACACGCCTATGTTTCAGTCCGGAGTGCAGCACGAAATGCTGAATCTCGCTAAAAAAGCAATGGACGTTTCGTTCGGCGCCGCGATACTGCGAGGCATTTTCGCCGGTTGGTTGATCGCGATGGTGGTTTGGATGCTCGCCGCCGTAGACACTGGCCGGGTTGCCATCATCTTTATCCTCACCTATGTTGTCGGCCTTGGCGATTTTACACACATCATCGCAGGTGCGGTGGAAGTTCTGTTTCTGCCCATGGCGGGCGTTCAAAGCTGGACTTCCGTTGCTTGGGGATATCTGCTCCCGACGCTGCTCGGCAACATTATCGGCGGCACGGCGCTTACGGCCGCAATCAATCACGCTCAGGTTGTAGCGGGTAGGAAGAACAAACCGCAGCAGAGCCGCTTGGTGACGTGACCTAGCGTTATGAACTGCGTTCGGTAACTAAATCGAGAATCGATTGCAGTGCACGCTGTGCTGGCGACTCATCGAATGTACATAGAATATTGCGTGCCTTCTCTGTAAAAGCGTGTGCGCGTTCATATGCGCGTGGAATCGCGCCATGCCGCTCCAGCATCTGCAGGATGCGCATCAACGGAATCTGCTCGTAGCTGCCGTCCGCCATTACCGTATCCACGGAACGGCGCTCTTCTAAAGATGCCGTTTCGAGCGCATAGATCATCGGCAGCGTGACCTTTCCTTCGCGGAGATCATTGCCCGAAGGTTTACCGAGGATCTTCTCGGTGGATGTGTAGTCCAGAATGTCATCGACAAGTTGAAATGCCATTCCCAGGTTCCACGCGAAATCGCCCAGCTTCGACTCTGTCGCGTCGTCGGTTCCCGCTGCGACGGCTCCTAAGCACGCACAGGCCGAAAACAAGCTCGCCGTCTTGCGGTCCACCAATTCCATATAATCGGCCTCGGTGATATCCGTTCGATGTAAGCGCTCCAATTGCAAGAGCTCGCCCTCCACCATCATCTGTGTCAGCGAAATCAGCAAATCGAGGATATGGAAATTGCGCTCGCGCAGAGCAACCTGGAACGCTTGCATGTACAACCAGTCACCGGCCAGCACCGACGTGTGATTACCCCAAACGACGTTCGTGGACGGACGTCCCCGGCGCGTTTTTGCTATGTCAATTACATCGTCGTGCACGAGCGTTGCGGTGTGAATCATCTCGACTACTGCAGCCAGACGCCGCCCGCAATCGGTGGCCGGGCCAAAAAGCCGGTTGCAAAGCAACAACAGCGCTGGCCGCAAACGCTTGCCGCCGCCCGCTTGCAGGTATTGGTTGATGGTCGTGATCGCTTCTACAGAAGCAACCGATTCAACGCTGATCTCACGCTCCACTTCTCGCAGATCGGGCTGGACAAGCTCAAAAGCTTGGCGCGCGCTAAGTGACCGTTTGACATCGCTGAACATGCGTTAAGAACCTCAGTGTAGCTGGTCGGCTCGATTGAGAAAGATTTGTTCGAAGTTTGCCGTGGTCTGTTCCGCCAGCTCTTCGAATGAGACGCCACGAACCTCAGCGACGGTTCGCGCGGTGTGCGCGATGAACGCTGGTTCGTTGCGTTTTCCGCGATATGGCGCCGGCGCCAAATAGGGCGAATCGGTTTCTAAAAGCAGTCGATTCGGCGGTACCATGCGCGCCGCCTCTCTAATTGCGGCGGCCTTCGGAAACGTTGTCACGCCTCCAAATGCCAGATAAAATCCCAGGTCCAGGCACTCTTGTGCTTGCTCGGAATTACCGGTGAAGCAGTGCATCACGCACGGCAAACCAGTGTTCGCCCAATGCGTTCTAAGAACTCCTACCGTGTCGTCCCACGCGTCACGAGTATGGATAATTACCGGCATCCGAGCTGCTGCCGCGATTTCAAGCTGGCGCACAAACACCGGCAGTTGCAGATCCTTCGGCACGCCCCAGTGATAATCGAGGCCAATCTCTCCAACGCCGACGATCTTAGGATGCTTGATAAGGCGCCCCAGATCTTCAAAAGTTCGTC
>DASREJ010000107.1:0-24954 GCA_035652115.1 Bryobacteraceae bacterium | reverse complement strand
ACATTCCAAACCGGCTCGACGTCCCAGGCGAGGGCCTGGACAAAGTCATTCACTATTACCGGGAAGCTCACCCGTATTACAACCACGATGTCCTGATTATTGGCGCGAAGAACTCAGCCTGTATTGCTGCGCTTGAATTATTCTGGACGGGCGCGAGAGTTACGCTGGTGCATCGCGGCGCGGGCATTTCCAAGAACGTGAAATATTGGATCAAGCCGAATATTGAGAACCGGATCAAGAATGGCGAGGTGAAAGCCTACTTTCACACCACCGTCAAAGAAATCAGGCCACATGAAGTGGTTTTAGAAACTCCCGACGGTGAAGTCGCGGTCAAGAACGATTTTGTTTTTGCAATGACAGGGTATCGGCCGGACTTCGAGTTCATGGCGCAACACGGTATTCACTTGGATCCCGCAACATCAAAGCCGATTACAAATCGCGACACGCTCGAAAGCGAGCGCGCGGGTGTTTATCTCGCGGGCGTCATCGTAGCCGGCACGCACACGAACGAGATTTTCATCGAGAATGGCCGGTTCCACGGCAAAGTGATCGGGGAGGCCATTGCGAGTAGCCTGAAAAGCCTTTAAATTATTTGAATGTTTGTATTGCCATGATTGCCCGCAATTTATTATTTGCCTTTTTTCTTTCGGGAGCGTTGTTCGCCGCCGACTACCCGACGCCCGTCGAGGGCGAGTGGATCATCAAGAATTTCCACTTCACTACCGGCGAATCGCTTCCAGAACTCCGATTGCACTACACGACTATCGGCAAACCGGAGCGAGACAGTAGCGGAACGGTGCGAAATGCAGTGCTGATCATGCACGGGACTGGAGGTAACGGGCGTGGATTTCTAACTCCGGGATTCGCCGGCCAGCTTTTCGGGCCAGGACAACTTCTGGATGCGACCACCCATTACATTATTCTTCCGGACGCAATTGGCCACGGACAATCGAGCAAGCCGAGCGACGGCTTGCGCATGCATTTCCCGAAATACACCTATGAGGACATGATCAAAGCGGACTACGCTCTGATTACGGAAGGCCTTAAAGTCAATCATCTGCGACTGGTGATGGGAACGTCCATGGGAGCAATGCACACCTGGATGTGGGGCGAAATGTATCCGGCGTTTATGGATGCCCTGATGCCGCTAGCCAGCAATCCGGTGGAAATCGCAGGGCGGAATTGGGAACTGCGGCAAATGATTATTAATTCCATTGAAGATGACCCCGACTGGAAGAACGGTGATTACACATCGCCGCCTATTCACGGGCTCACTTGCGCCGAGTATATTTTGTCGATCATGACGAGCAGCCCGCTGCAGATGCAGAAGCGTTATCCGACGCGTGCGCAGGTGATCGAGATGATGAAATCGTTTCCCACGCGTGCCGCCCGCGTCGACGCCAACGATATGATTTATCAATACGAGTCGGCACGCTTCTACAATCCGGAGCCGGATTTGGGCAAAATTCAAGCACCGTTGATGGCGATCAATTCGGCAGATGATCAAGTAAATCCGCCCGAACTAGGGATTGCGGAGCGCGACATCAAAAAAGTCAAGCATGGACAATTTATTTTGATTCCGATTAGTGACCAGACGCGCGGCCATGGCACGCACTCCATGCCATCTATTTGGGGCAAGTATCTACAACAACTGTTGACCGAGTCGGAGAGGAAACCGTCTTAATTGAAGGCCAAACGAACCATTCCAATATTTCTCATGTCGGCATTTCTCGCAAATGCCGCGGAAATTCAAACTCTTCCGGCGACGCCCGAAAATATCCGCTGGGGCTACTATTGGGCGCAAGCCAAACCCGCAATTAAAATTCACTCGGGCGATCGTGTCAAGATTCAGACGGTCTCCGGCAATCCCAACCGGCTGATCGCTGCAGGAGCAAAGCCGGATGAAATTCAACCCGAGTTGAAAGCGGTTTACGCGCAAATACCTGCATCGGAGCGCGGCCCCGGCGGTCACATCCTCACAGGTGCAGTGTATATCGATGAAGCTGAACCGGGCGATGTGCTGGAAGTGCGCATCGAAAAGATCACCATGGATGTCCCGTACGCTTACAACGGCTTTGGCCCTTCAGGCGGATTCATGAAAGCGGATTTTCCCGATAAGCGTGGGATGAAAGTGATTCCGCTCGATCGCGCCCGCAATGTAGCGCTGTTTGCACCAGGTATTGAGATCCCGCTAAATCCCTTCTTCGGCAGCATGGGAATTGCTCCTCCGGGTGATGCGAAGGTGAATAGCGCACCACCGTTTGTGCACGCAGGAAATATGGACAACAAGGAACTTGTCGCGGGAACAACGTTATATATTCCAGTCCATCAAAAAGGCGCTTTATTCGAAGTCGGAGACGGACACGCCGGGATGGGCAACGGCGAAGTCGATATCACGGCGCTTGAGACTTCACTGACCGGAACATTTCAGTTCATCGTTCACAAAGGTGTATCGCTCAAATGGCCTCGCGCCGAGACGCCGACGTACTACATCACGATGGGTTTCGATGAGGACCTCACTAAGGCCACCGACATTGCTGTGCGTGAGATGATTGATTTCCTCTCCGCCGAGAAACACTTGAGCAAGGAAGATGCGTACATGTTGACGAGCGTCGCCGTCGACGTCGACATTACTCAACTTGTGGATGGTAACAAGGGTGTACACGCGCTCTGCCCAAAAGCGATTTTCACGGAGAGCAGGAACGCTCCGATGATCGCGTCCGGTAATTGAACTACAGGCGTTCCCAACCTGAATGTTCAAGCAGTGGCGGGAAGAGTTCCGGATGCAGGATTTCGGCGAAGATCTGTAACGATTCGACCAGACGAGGTCCGGGCCGGTTCATGAACTGATTTCCATCGCAAAGGAAGACTTTTCCTGTTTTCACAGCATTGAGCGCCTGCCAACCGACGCGGCTAGTTAGCCAGTGCATTTCGGAACGAGTGCGTGCCAGGTCGAAACCGCATGGCAGGACCACAATCGTATCCGGGTTCGCCTCTATGAGTTCCTCCCATGTCATCCATGGCGAATGCTGGCCGGCAACGCCAAAGAGGTTGCGTCCATTTGCCATCGCGATTAATTCCGGAACCCAGTTTCCACCGGCCATCAGGGGTTCCACCCACTCAATTGCGGCGACCGAGGGCGTGCGTGCCGCACTTTGTGCCCGATTCTGAATGGCCGACATTCTGTTTTGCAAAACACCGATGAGCCGGTCGGCCGCATCGGAGTGCCCGCAGGCACCGGCAACACGGTAAATGTCGGCCCAAAGGTCAGCCAGTGCATACGGCTCAAGCGAGATGACGCGGGCATTGGGCTCGAATTCGCTTTGCAGCGCACGCTCCACATCGGCCAGACTCACCGCGCAAACTTCACATTGCGTTTGCGTGATGATGTGCGTGGGCGCCAGACTCTTGATTCGCGCCGCATCGACATCGTAAACGCTTAACGCGCGCCGCACTCGATCTTTCACCAAGGCGTCGATTTCGGGGCTAGAACCGTCAACAGCGATTGCCGGACGGGTGCAGATGGGAAGCTCCAAAACGGCGTGTGGAAAATCGCATTCGTGGGAGCGGCCTACCTGGAACTGTCCTAATCCAAGCGCATGAACAATTTCAGTCGCACTGGAGATGAGCGGAAGCAGGCGGAGTTCAGCCACGTACCCAATATACGGGTGCCGCTGTTAAAGGCGCGAGACACTTTGGCTGTCAGGCTATTTGAGTATTGCTCAGGGAATTGGGTTGGGTGGGCTTTGCTGTTGGGCTATTGAAGAATTAACAGGTTGGGGTGTCTTTTGCTGTGGGTGTTAGTGGCGGAACAACCATTATTCCCTGAGCCTATCTCTTTGGATTACGCCGACATAACAAGCACCTTTGTTGCCAAAGCGGACGCGACGCATTTTGTTAAAGTTGCGAGCGCGTTCGAGCTTAGTACCCGCGCACTTTTTACCTGCACGTGCCGGAAACTATCACCAACCGGTGAACTAGTGACAGCTATTGGCTGCTGGGAAGCGTCGCAGGCAAAGTAGAAGGCCGCGAAATTCGCCCGGACAGCGCTTCTTGCACGGTTACGTGATTAGTCTCAAGAGTGGTGCCGAGAGTCTCGTCCAGCGAAACGCGCGCGTTGCTATAAGTAACCAACGCTGCAACTTCGCTCGATTGAGCAGTGGCCAAATCTCGTTGCTGTTGAACAACGTTGGCAGTTGTGGACGCGCCAAGCGAAAATTTCTTTTGCTCGGCGTCAAGCAATTGCTGCTCCAGGATGCGATTGCGGACGGCAGCTTGATAGCGAGAGCGGGCCTGCTGCAAACCGACTATTTGATTCGATACATCGACAGCAAGCTGGTTCACATTTTTCTGAAGTTGCAGCTCGTTTTGCCGAACGGTCAATTGATCAATGGTGGCGTCCGCGTTTGCCTGACGGTTCCGTAATGTTGGCGCGATAAATGCGCCGGCACGCTCGGTCGGAAAATTCCGGCGGAAGACTTGGCCGAGAGCGGTTCCAATACCGCCGAGAAAGTATTCATCTGGAATTTCGCAGATCTTGCCGGGCGCGATATTTGCAGGACAAGGTCCGAATCCGGTGGGCAGCGGCCCGGTAGTTGGAAATTGCCTGCGGCTTGTGACCGGTACCGGTTGTGGGCTGCCGGAGAGCCCTTGATTAGAGGCGCTTGCGAGGCCTGCTAACTGCGGCAACACACCATTTGCGGTACCCAATGCCGTGATTTGACTGTTTTTGAGATCGTTTTCCTCGATGGCGAGATCGGTGCGGTTCTTCCGCGCTGTGGCAATCAGATCCTTTAATGGCGGGAGATTGTCTTGTTCCGGAACATCGATTCTGTCGAGGGGAATAATTTCGGCTTCGGCAAATAACGGATCAGCCAGCCCATTTCTGCTCAGCACGTTCTTGAGCGAAACCTGCTGTTGCTCAAGAGTAGTTTGAGAGATGACCAGATCCTGTTGACTCGACGCGACCTGAGCTTCCGCAGTTGTCACATCCAGCGGAGCCATCGTGCCGATCTGTACCTGCTTCTTATTGTTCTCGAAAAAAATCTGCGCGACATTGAGCGCACTTTGCTTTGCTTTCAGATCTTCGTAATCGGCGACCAAGCCGTAGTAAAGGTTCAGAACTTCGGCAACAACGGAAATGACTTGACCTTTGAAGACCGTGTCGGACATCGCGAGCGTGTTCTTGGCAACGACAATATTGCGGGTGTTTACCGCTACGCCAAAGCCTTGCAAAAAATTGTGCTGTATAGAGAACGAAAGACTTACGCTGCTGGAGGGATTGAGAACGTCGGTATCGGCATTTTCGTTGAGGTAGGAATCTTTGTAAGTGAGGCTGACCTGACCTCCTGTAATCAATCCCTCAGTGATCGAGGTTGTATTCGCGCGACTTTTGTCGATTACGTTGTAGATGCCGGATAACAGCAGGTTCGGCAAAAGAATCGATCGGTGAGAAAAGGTCTGCGTTGTTTGAAACGTGGGGTCGAGCGAAGGCGTGACAGGGCCAATTTGCGAAATTGTGGCGTTACTTGAATTGGCGTTGCTGTTGCCCCCTCCCGTGATGCTCACGCCGGCCGCCGTTTGTGCACCGGAAACGCCTTGACCGCTTGCTACCGATCCGGCTTGTGAGGCGCCGCTGGGAACACCCGGTAATGCGCCGCCCGCCTGCAGGCGTTCGAGGTTCCATTCATCGATCAACGGATTGTAGCGGGCCGATTCCAGATCGATGTTGTTTTCGAGCGCAAGAGCAATGGCATCCTGAGCGGTCAGGTACAATTTGCCGCCGCGAATCAGATCACGCACACGGAGTGTGTTAGAAGGCCTGACGGCGGGTATGGAAGGTGCTTCATACGGGCGCAGAATAACTGTCGTCTGCGGTCGAACAGGAGCAATCGGCTGCGCCGCCTGCGGCCAAGCCGGGGCAGCGCACGCGCAGGCGAGAATTACAGCTAAAAGTCGTCGCGGGAATTCGGTATGCTTCATCGAATCTGCTCCGGATTCGGCAGGTTTGCAGGCAGAACAGAAGGCTTGGCGACGTGACCCGCCAAAGCTTCGCTCAACGAGATATTGTTAACTTCAAGCGTCGTACCCATTGCTTGCTCGAATGCGATGCGTGCATGGCTGTAGTTGGCTAAGGCTTGCGTTTCGGCGCTTTCCGCGGAGCCGAGGTTTTGCTGGTCTGTTACCACCTGAAAGACGGTTGAGGCACCCAATGTGTACTTCTTCTTGTCGGCATCGAGTGTCTGCTGCTGCAGAATGCGTGCCTTTACCGCGGAGTCATAACGCACGCGCGCCTGCCGTAGGCCAATAACTGCGTTCTGGACGTCAACGCGAACCTGATTCACTTCTTTCTGTAGAGCCAACTCGCTCTGCCGCAGCTCCAGTGCACTGGTAACGTAGTCCGATTGTGCTGCACGATTACGAAGCGGAATGCTCAGCGACAGACCGGCGGAGTAGTTAGGAAAGTTGCGGCGCGCGATTTGCGCCAGCAGGTTTCCGTATCCGCCGATGAGGTATGGATCGGCTGTTATCGAGCCGGGCACCAGATAATTCGAGCTGCCTGTCAAACCGTTATTCGTCAACTCGGCGAAAACCTGGAGTGTTGGCTTCAATCCGTTCTTGATACCGACCAACAGGGTCTTGCTGCTGTCGATGTTTATCCTATCTTGTGCAACTTCCACGCGACGATCGAGCGCATCTTTAACCAAATCATCGATTGGTTTGAGTTCATCACTCTTAGGCACTTCAATCGTGTTCAGTGGAATTACGTGAACTTCAGCCAGCTCCGGGCTCGCTACACCGTTGCGGCTGAGCGCATTCTTTAAGACTATTTCTTGCTGCAGCAGATTCGTCTGGGAGATCAGCAAATCCTGCTGGCTCGAATATACTTGCGCTTCGGCGCGAGTGACTTCGATGGGAGCCAACGTGCCGATCTGCACCTGCTTCTTGTTGTCTTCATATAACGCTTGCGCAGTCGCCAACTCATCTTTTCTTGCCTTTAAGTCTTCATAGAAGCTAACCAGGTCCCAATATAGGTTGAGGACCGCGGAAACCGTCGTGATCACCTGCTGCTTGAAGGTCAAATCTGAGATTTTTTCGTTATTCTTTGAGACCCGGATGTTTCGTCCATTGACTGCGGAGCCAAACCCTTGCAGCAGGTTCTGGCTAATTTGGAAATCGAGATCGCCAGAGGTAAACGGATTCAGGTTATACTCTACGCTGTTGTACTTGTTGTACTGGCTTACGTAACTAAACTGCGTGCTCATGCCAAAGACGAAATTTTGGGCATACTGTGCCTGGAAAGTTCGACTCTGATCAATCAGCGCCGTCGTACCGGAGAGAAGTGTATTGCTTTCCGGAGTAGTCGAGTGCTGGAAGTTCCCATACAGGAAGACCTGCGGATCAAGGTTGATCAACGCAGGGCCAAGGTTCGTTACAATCTGACCGCTTGAACTGACACCCGCCGCGGCGGTTGTGCTGCCGCCACCGCTCGCGTTCAGGCTGACACCGGTTAGACTCACGCTCTGCGGGCCTTGCGCGACACCGACTCCCACGCCGCGAAGCGCGCCGCCACCCTGCGCGCGACGAGTAACTTCTTTGTTTAAAATCGGTCCGTAACGTTGGATTTCAATATCGAGATTGTTCTCAAGCGCCAGAGCGATCACATCCTCCGCGCTGAGATACAGGTTTCCGGCGCGAATCAGCGATTGAAGCCGGTTGGTGTTGGCGAGGTTGATGGGCGGAACTGTCCGCGGCCGGTAATTATGTGTAAGCCAGCTAAAGGCGCCACCCTTCGGATTATCAACGCGAACGGCGCTCTGGCCCGGCAATAAACCGGCGAACAAAATCAATACGCACAGTGCAGACAGAGGTGCTTTCAGTAGTGTCATCAAATTGTGTAAAGGGCTGTATTTAGAAGAACGAGACGCAAATAACCCTGGTTCCCTGATCGTTGCCGCGATTTTTTATGGTAACGCAGGAAACAGCTCTTCTTATAGAGCAACGGGACGCAAGATGCACGGCAGAGCCCAGTTTCTCCAGCGTTCCAAGATATTCATTTCATTCGATCCTTCGCGGCATATAGCCGGCGCTGTTGATGTCATCGCTGTTCGAAAATGGGACGGCTTCGTCCGTGACTGTTATGCTTGCGGCTTGAGCGATTCTTCCGTTTTGGACCTGTTCACAGAAACCGGCGCTTACCTGCGCGGTCATTTCCGTCTCACGAGTGGACTCCACAGCGGAGAGTACTTGCAATGCGCGAAAGTTCTCGCCGTTCCTAGCTATGCCGAACGATTGGGCCGCGAACTAGCTGGAAAGCTGCGGGCGATCCTTCGCGATTCGACGGTGGACGTCGTAGTTTCGCCCGCGATCGGCGGAATTATCATCGGTCATGAAGTGGCGCGAGCTTTCGAGGTGCGCGCACTCTTTACAGAGCGTGACAGCAACTCAAATGAAATGGTACTGCGCCGCGGATTTGAACTGGCGCCAAGCGAACGCGCGATTGTCATTGAAGACGTAATTACGACGGGCGGCAGCACGCGGGAAGTTATTCGCGTCGTGCAACAAGCAGGTGCAACGGTGCTGGTCGCGGGTTCGATCATTGACCGAAGCGGCGGAGAAGCCTCCATAGGCGTCGCGAGAGCGGCGCTTGAGACCATGAAGCCGGTAGTCTACGATCCGTCGGATTGCCCATTGTGCCGCGAGGGGCTGCCGGTAACCAAACCGGGGTCGCGCCGGACCTGACGGAGCCGGCCGCGCTTATGCGCAGATTGCGCTTCGAAATAGCTTACGAGGGGACTGACTTCAACGGTTGGCAACTGCAGCCCGGTCTGCCGACCATTCAAGGAGTTCTGGAAGCGGTTATAGGACGCATTGAAGGCAAACCGGTGCATGTCGCAGCCTCGGGCCGCACCGATGCAGGCGTGCATGCGCTTGCTCAAATGGCAGCGGTGACGCTCGAGAATCCGATTCCTCCCGACAATTTCCGGCGGGCGGTGAACCGGTTGCTGCCACCGACGATCCGAATCAGTCACGTGCATGAAACGGAACTCAATTTTCACCCTCGTTTTGCGGCCAAGCGAAAGACGTACCAGTATCGGATCTTTCGCGATGAGGTGTGCCCTCCGTTTGAGTGGCGTTACGTCTATCATCATCCTTATCCGCTGAATGAAGCGGCAATGATCGCCGCAGCCCCGTTGTTAGAGGGAGAGCACGATTTCTCCGCATTCGCGTCCTCAGATGAACGGGATGAATTGGAGCCATGCAAGGTGCGAACCATCTATCGATCCGCGATCGCTCGCGCTGGTTCAACGCTGCTTTATCGCGTCACAGGATCTGGTTTTCTAAAGCACATGGTGCGAAATATCGTTGGCGTGTTGCTAGAGGTTGGGAAGGGCAATGTCTCTTTGGAAGAGGTGACGGCACGGTTGAAATCGAATAGCGGTATTCGGCCAGGGCCTACCGCTCCCGCGAGCGGTCTGTTTCTGATCTCAGTTGATTACGACTGATCTAGGCCCCGATATTCGAGGATCAGGGCAGTGATGTCGTCGCGCTGTGGGACGCCTTGCTGGAATTGCAAAACCTGCTCGATCAGCTTGTCATGAAGCTGTTGCACGTCGAGATGCCTGCACTGCTTTAGAAACTCTGGCAGCCTGGGCTCAAATGATTCGTTTTTATCGTTGGCTGCCTCTGTGACGCCGTCGCTAAAGGCGACGATCTTGTCACCGGGAGTGAGGCGCACTCTCTCGACACCATAGTGGGCGTTCCGCCAGAGGCCGAGCGGCATTCCGGTTGTCTGCAGTTGCTTGATGCCGCCAGCGGGAGTAATAACGAGCGGAGCGCAGTGACCTGCGTTGACGCACTCCATCAAGCCGGAGGAATGTATAGTCGCGTAGAACAACGTCGCGTATTTTTCGCGTTCTGCTCGCTCGAAAAGAAAGCCGTTAATTTTGCAGACGACTTCATCGAGGGAGGCTGCAAGATCTGAACCCAATAGAAAGGCGCCTTGAAGCAGCGATGCCAAAAGCGCCGAGCTAATTCCTTTGCCGGACACATCGGCGATCACCGCCGCCCAACTGTCTTCGTCGATCTGATGAAGATCGAAGTAGTCCCCGGAGACTTCGGACGACGGCAAACTTGATCCCGCAGCACGCAGCCATCCGCTGCTTGGAAACTTGCGGGGCAACAAATTCTGCTGGATCTTGCGCGCGAGCTCCAGTTCCTGATCAAGCAGCATTTTCTGCCGCTCGCGTTCAAGAACGTTCGTGTTTTCCAAGACTGTTGAAGCTTCAAGTGCGAGGGTGTGCAGAAGCTCGAGATTGAGTTCCGGAACAGTCGTTTGCTGATGGGAGTCGAGATAAATCAGACCGAGCGTCCCCGATTTCGCCGAGACGGAGACTGTTTCTTGCGCGTTGATGCTGCCTAAACTGACTAGAGGGACGCAAATTACGTTGCGCATCCCGGAGTCTAACGGCATTGAAAGCAGATCGCGGCGGTCATTAAGTGCGCGCGAGATTACTTCGCGTGGTAAGGACAAAGCATCGGTGGGTAACGGACGTCCGCGCGCATCACGTCCTAGTCTGACGATGAGATCATCCCCGGAACGCAAGATAAGGAAGGCCCGCTCAGCGCCCGTCAGCGTAAGCGCGGTCTGGAGGACTGCCGCGAGTACCTCATCGGCAGCAAGTGAGGTTTGCAGAGTTCTGGCGACGTCAAGGACGGCGCGCAGGCGAGCAAACTGACCGGCCGCTCCCCCTGGCTGAGTTGTGACGGAAGAAAGACGATTCAGGAGCCGGTTGAGGCGGTCGTCGTCAGTGGAGAAAAGCAGGTGATATCCATCTTCAAACCCGAAATGGATGGAATCGCCTGGCTGCAAGATTGTGGGTTCCTGAATGCGTCTTCCATTCACCCATGTGCCATGCAGGCTGTCGAGATCCTCAATGGCGAAGCCGTTTTCCGTGCTCTTGATGGAGGCGTGTGCGCGGGAGGCCCGATTATCGCGCAGGATCAATTGGTTGTCAGGCCCGCGGCCAATGCGGAACGGCAGCGGCGTAATGGGTATGCGAGTTCGCTCGCCCGAAGGATGTATGACATCCAGCGCCGCCTCACTCGTTGACCTTTCCATGGTCAATTTGAGCTTCGCACTGTCACTTGACACAACGTGTTCTGATAAAACGTTGTTCGAGGTCCGTCAGTTTCTTGTTCAGGAAAATACTGGTTGCCAATCGGGGTGAGATTGCTGTACGCATCGTCCGCGCCCTGCGCGAGATGAGCATTCGCAGCGTCGCAGTGTTTTCGGAAGTAGACCGCCGCGCACTGCACGTGCAGATGGCCGATGAGGCAGTGTGCATCGGGCCAGGAGCATCCACTGAAAGTTACCTAAGTATTCCTCGTATTCTGAAGGCGGTCCGCGAGACAGGCGCGGAGGCAATTCATCCTGGCTACGGATTTTTGAGTGAGAATGCGGCGTTCGCGAAAGCATGCGAGGATGCCGGGATTAAGTTCATCGGCCCGTCGTGGCAAGCAATTGAACGTATGGGATCGAAGACCGCGGCGCGCCGGTTGGCCATAGAAGTAGGCGCCCCGGTTGTGCCGGGCACGCAGCAGGGCATTCGAGATGCTGCCGAAGCGCGAAAGACCGCGGCGAACATCGGCTACCCCGTTTTGCTGAAGGCGGCAGCGGGTGGGGGCGGAAAAGGTATGCGGCGGGTAGATAACGAGCGGGAACTGGAATCGGCAATACGCGGCGCATCGAGCGAAGCCGAGCGGGCATTCGGGTCGGGCGAAGTTTATCTCGAAAAATTCATTGAGCGGCCGCGGCACATCGAAGTACAAGTGCTGGGCGATGAGCACGGGCACTTGATCCATCTTGGAGAGCGAGAGTGCTCTATTCAACGGCGGCATCAAAAGGTGGTAGAAGAATCGCCGTCACCCTTAGTACTAAAGAAACCGGAGCTGCGTGAGAATATCGGGCAGGCTGCTTTGCGGATTGCTCGGGCGGCTAATTACTCAAATGCGGGAACTCTGGAATTTCTGGCGGATCAGGCGGGTAATTTCTATTTTCTGGAAATGAACACGCGGCTACAGGTGGAGCACCCGGTTACGGAATGGGTGACCGGTCTGGATCTGGTTCACTGGCAAATTCGCATCGCAGCGGGTGAGCGTCTGACTGTCCAGCAGGAAGATGTGCGCTGGAAGGGGTCGGCGATGGAATGCCGCGTTTACGCCGAAGATCCGGATAACAATTACTTCCCGAGTCCGGGCGAAATCACATATTATGCAGAACCGTCGGGCGCGGGCGTGCGCGTGGATGGTGGCGCATACACGGGCTGGACGGTTCCGATTGAGTACGATCCGCTGCTTGCCAAGTTGACGGTTTGGGCCGAAAACAGGCATACAGCGATTGCGCGGATGAGGCGTGCTCTATCAGAGTATCGGGTTCTGGGAATTACAACAAATCTCAGCTTGTTCGATGCCTTGATGAACGATGAGCAGTTTGTTGCCGGCAGCTTACATACCGGATTTTTGGACGATTTCAAGCAGCGTGCCAGGAATTCGACTACTCATCAGGAACAGGTATTAGCGTCGATTCTTGTAGCGGCCGGCATGCAACATGAAGCGCCAACTGCTAGCCCAAGCACAGGGAAAGAGAGCATGTGGCGCTCCAGCGGAAGACGAGGCCTGCTGCGTTGAAGCTGCGAGTGGATTTCGATGGGCAAGATTTTTTCCTAGAGTTTCGGCAGGAAAACGGCTCAACCGAATACATTTTGAGCGGCGCGTGCAGTGAGTCTGGAAAAGCTTCCATTGCCGCCACCATGCCGGGTGTTTTTTCGGTGTTGCTGGGCTCGAAAAGCTTCAGCGTCGCAATTGCACGTAGGGGGACCGGGCTGGAAGTATCGACCGGCGGCCGGCGGCATTTCGTCGAACTTACCGATCCCAGGGATCGCGCGGGAAAAGCCGATCGTGTCTCGGCTTCGGGTCCGGTCGAGATTCGCGCGCAAATGCCGGGCAAAGTCATCAAAGTGCTTGTGAAACCCGGGGCCGCGGTGGAAACTGGCCAAGGCGTCATCATAGTGGAGGCGATGAAGATGCAGAACGAGATGAAATCGCCAAAACAAGGCATCGTGGGCAAAATTCATGCGGCGGAAGGCAGCACAGTGACCGCGGGCGAAACATTGATGGTGATCGAGTAGGAACGGCTGGCATGGCGAAAGCGGATTGCACTCTATGCGGGGGGACCGGCTGGGTGTCCAAAGACGATGACGGCATTTCCGTGGCCGAGCGCTGCGAGTGCGTGGCGCAAAATCGGCTAGAAGAACTGGAAGAGCGCGCGCAGATTCCGCGCAACTATCGGAACGCGTCGTTCGATAACTTTCTTGCGACAGACGGCAAGACGCTGCGCGACGCGATGGTTCTTATCAGGGGATATGCGAATGAATACCCGTTGGGGAAGAAGCCCGGCTTGCTGTTAGTCGGGCCACCGGGGACCGGGAAGACTCACCTCGCAGTGGCGGCATTACGGCAGTTAATTTCGCGAGGCTTTGAAGGCGCGTTCTTTGACTATCAAAACCTCTTGGAGCGTATCTACGCGGGATACAGCGAAGCGCTAGGGACCAGTAATCGCGAGGCGTATCGCGTAGCGCTGGACAGCGAGATTCTGCTGCTCGACGATTTGGGGGCTCACCGCATCAATGATTGGGTGGAAGACACTGTCACGTCAGTCATCACCTATCGGTACAACCACCAGAAGCCGCTCATCGCGACCACGAATCTACCCGATCCAGATCTGGGAGGCGTGGACAACACACATCGGATTTTGCTCGAAGAGCGCATTGGAATGCGCGCGCGTTCCCGCCTATTCGAGATGTGTACCGTGGTTCGGATGTGGGGAGCGGCGGATTACCGGATCAAGCCGCAAAGGGTTTAGGCGTTAAGCCGTGGCGGCGCTGCCAAAGCTCTTGACGGCCTGATTCTCATCCTCGAAGGCCGGAAAGATGGTGTGCAGTTTGGTGATCTGCATAAGGTCTTTCATCTTGCCCTGAAGGTGCAGCAGTTTGACCGCTCCGCCTTGGTTTGTGGCCGTCGTGTACGCGCCTACTAATTCGCCTAGACCGGCGCTATCCACATAACCGACATCTTTCATGTTCAAGATAATGTTCTTGTTGCCTTGAGCCAACTGAGATCTTAATTCGTCTCGCAAAATGCCGGTGTTTTCGCCGAGCGTAACTCTGCCTGCCAAATCCATAATCGTGACGTTTCCTTCGCGCCGCGTTTTTATCGTGAGTGCCATTGTAGAAAAGGTTCCTTTTTCCGAAGTTAGTCCGTACCTAAGAGTTTCATTCTACTGTTCCTGTGTCAATACCGTGAAGTTTAGTACGGTTTTGCCGTGCCGGTAACAATGCCGGTCATATAGATGCCGGGGCTTGGCTTCGATTGGAAAATATCGTTTGTCAGGCTCCGGAAACGGCAAATTCAAATGTGAAATAGACTTCGTGGGACTGTGGCGACGCCCCCGGCTGTGCATCGCTGGAGCCTCGCCAGTTTTGCCACTTCGCCAGGCGTTCGAGAGCGCGCTGGTTCAGGCCAGAATCGCTGCTCCCTAGGACTTCAGCATCGGTCAAGTGGCCGTCCGGTGATGCCATCGCATGGAGAACTACCACTTGGAGTGCGACGGTACCGTTCATATCAACTTGGCCATACTCATGGCTGCGGACATTCCACGGCGGCGTTTCCAGGGGGCCAACCCCCACAGAGGTTAAGTTTGCAGGATTGAAAAGCGATGGCTCGACATTCGTGGGATCGGCAACGCTTTCCGTGCGCGCTTCTATGACGTTACGTCCAGCTTCCGTGATGGTGAATTTGCCTGGAATGATTCTGTCGTGAAAATGTAAGGCATTCGAGTAGTCGTATAGAACATACAATCCCGGTACGGGCGAATACGTAATCAAAAAGCCTGTTTTCGGGTCGACGCAAAATTCCGACTCATCCCAGAGTCGTCCACCAACAGCGGTTTTGGGAGGAGTCATGCGCTCAGTAAGCGCACAAGTAAGTTCCATTCCGTTGAGGCTTGCAGGAGCCGTTCGAATCGAGGCGTGCGGACCGAAAATGGAGTTCACATAGAAGATGGCGGCGCGGACCTGTGCCAAGCGGAGAGGAATAGTTCCATTTGGCTGGCTGCTATAAAGCAGAGTGTTCTTGTATAGATTGACAACGGAATAGCCAGGGCCTTCTGCAGTCCAGCGATAGAAACCGCGCCCGGGAGATACATTTTCGAGCTGCCAGGCTCCGTCCGAAGCTGGGGAGCCCATCGCCGTGAAACTCGTCTTCAGGTCATAGGGATAAGCGCGAACGTTGGAAAGCGCCTTAGCATTGGAAAGCAAGCTGATAATCGCCGCTCTCTGATTAACATCCTGAACCGGTTGAGCGTTGCCGGTAACTAACTCCAGCGGGTCTGCCGGGACAGGCGGCTGGGCAAGATTCGCCCACATAACCCGCGGAGGCTGTGCACCCGGGGCAGGTGCCTGCGCCAGTATGAATCCATGTAATACAGCCGAAACAACTGCAAAACGATAGAGGCGGTGCGGCGACATAAAAAGACCTCGGACGGTATAACGCGTCTCCAGTATAAAAAGTTACAGCCATTGTAGTTGCACGGGTTTAGTGGATATGGTTACCGATATCGGTTACCATAGTAAGCATGAGTCGACCCACCGACCTGATCCAAGGCACTCTCGATCTCCTAATTCTTAGAATCCTGGCCCTGCAGCCAATGCACGGATGGGCAATTGGTGAGCGCATCCAGCAGATGTCGAAAGAGGTCCTGCGGGTGGGGCCCGGATCGCTCTATCCGGCGTTGCACAAACTGGAGCAGGCAGGTTGGATCGAAGCCGAATGGGCTGTCAATGAGGCTGGGCGCCGGGCAAAATTCTATTCCATTACTAAAGAAGGACGAAAGCGGTTGCAGCAGGAAACCGCGGGCTGGAAGCGGCTATCGGGCGCCATCTCCGATATCGTCCTTGAAAGTTAGGACGGACAGCGGTATGCGCGCATTACGAAGCTTTCGATCGCGAATGAGATGGCTCTTCCAGCGTTCCCACGCCGAGGCGGACCTAAATGCCGAGCTGCAAGACTATGTGGAACATCAGACCGAGCATTACATTGGTCGAGGATTTGTGCTCGAAAAGGCGCGCACCATGGCTCTGCGCGACGTCGGGGGCGTAGAGCAGCTAAAAGAGGAATGCCGCGATGCCCATGCCACGGCATGGTTTGAGAACGCCGTACGGGATGTGCGTTACGGTCGGCGCGCCTTGTGCAAGAGCCCTCTGTTTACCGCGATGGCTGTGCTGTCCCTCGCCTTGGGCATTGGAGCTAACACGGCAATATACACTGTCATGGACGTCATTATGCTGCGCGCCCTCCCGGTTCGCAATCCGAGCGAACTGGCGATTGTGAACTGGCGGGTCAAAACCAAAAAAGATCCCCTCGTCATACATAGCCACACGGGCAGCAGCTATACCGAACCGGACGGGGGGAAGATGAGCCCCGATTTCCCCTGGCCTGCCTACGAACTTCTTCGCGATCACAATAACGTTTTCTCCACTCTCTTTGCGTATCAGCGCGCCGGTCAACTGAATCTGTCGGTACGCGGGCAAGCGGAAATGGAAGATGTTGAGTTCGTCTCCGGCAATTTTTTTAGCGGCCTGGGAATCATTCCCGCCGCCGGACGGCTTATTACCGACAGCGACAACATCGCCGGCGCATCTCAGGTTGCGGTTATTAGCTATAGCTACTGGCACACCCGCTTTGGCGGAGATTCCGCAGCGGTCGGTCAGACCGTCCGCATTAACGATATTCCGTTCGCCATCGTGGGGATTGCTGCCCCCGAATTTTTTGGTGTGACGCCGGGTTCGGCGCCTGGAGTTTACGTTCCCATTGTGAACCGGCCGGCGCTAGCCCGGAATTACGGCAATGAGCACGACACGATGTTCATCGATCCTCATTTTTATTGGGTCGACATGATGGGCCGGCTGCGCCCTGGAATCACGCTCGACCATGCGCAAGCCGAGCTTGCTCCCAGATTCGAGCGATTGGCGCTCACCTCAGCCGCAAATGATAAGGAGCGTGCAAATCTTCCGGAACTCTGGCTGGAGCAAGGCGGCTCCGGCGTCGATTCGCTGCGCCGGCAATACTCGAAGCCGCTGTTCGTGCTGATGACCATGGTTGCATTTATCCTCGCGATCGCTTGCGCTAACATCGCGAACCTGCTGCTCGCGCGTGCCCATGCGAGACGTCGCGAAATAGCTGTGAGGCTCAGCCTGGGTGCGAGCCGCCTTCGTGTGCTGCGTCAGTTATTGACCGAAAGCGTGTTGCTGGCCTTGCCCGGAGGCATCCTGGGCTTGGGGATTGCGGCCGTGGGAAGCCGCTTTCTCATCTGGCTACTTGCCAGTGGCCGACAGGGTTTTAGCCTTCATGCGGAACTCGATTGGCACGTCCTTGCTTTCACAGTCACGGTTGCCTTCGCTACAGGAATCCTGTTTGGACTCGCGCCGGCCATTCAAGCTACCCGGGCGGACGTCACTCCAGCGCTGAAAGAAAGTCGAGCTAGTGCACCGCGCGCACGAGCGCATCGCATCGGCCTCAGCCGGTTGCTTGTGATTTCTCAGGTTGCCCTTTCGCTGTTGCTCGTGTTAGGAGCGGCTCTCTTTGTTCGTACCCTTGCCAATCTCCATTCGGTCGAGATCGGCTTCAATCAAGAGAATGTGCTGACGTTCGGCCTGGACGCCAGTCAGGCGGGCTACAAAGACGCCGCACTAAAGACCTTCTATGCGCAAATGGAAGAGCGGTTTCGTTTTGTTCCCGGCGTTATCTCGGCGACTGCAACGGACATGCCGCTGGTTGCCAACGCGAACCACGGCACCGGCGTCGTTTTACCGGGGTCGGCCAAACAGGAAGGCCACGATCTTCCGACAACTTCCTATGTGTCGGTAGGACCCAAATTCTTTCAAACGATGCAGATTCCGATGCTCGCGGGCCGGTCTCTTGGCCCGCACGATGTTGATGGCGCTCCACTGGCCGCCGTGGTCAATGAAGTCTTCGCCACAACCTATTTCCCTGGTCGGAACCCACTGGGGCAGCGCTTTGGTCTTGGCAACTCGCAAGCCGGCGACCTGACTATCGTTGGTGTTGCGAAGAATACCCGCTACAGTTCGCTGAAGGACGCGATCCCGCCTGTCGTGTACATAAGCTATCTGCAGAACATCCTCAAACGTCCGCCCATTGGTATGACTTTCGAAATCCGGACCGCGGCTAGTCCCCTGGCGCTTACTGAAACTGTTCGCAAGATTGTCCATGACGCCGCGCCCACAGTCCCGGTGACCAGTGTAATGACACAAACGCAGCGCATCGACAACACCATTACCCAGGAGCGCACGTTCGCCGGTCTTTGTACGGCATTCGCGGTGCTTGCGCTCGCCATCGCATGTATTGGGCTTTACGGCAGCATGGCTTATGCCGTGTCGCGCCGCACGAACGAAATTGGCATCCGAATGGCGCTTGGGGCGGAGCGGCCCAGAATCATCTGGATGGTGCTGCGCGAGGCGCTCGCCCTTGCGGCCGCCGGGGTTGCCATTGGTCTCGCGTGCGCCTGGAGTGCCACTTCCAGCATCAAGTCGTTCGTATTCGGAATAAAACCAGCCGACCCGTTAGCTATGGTAGTTGCGGCTGGAATTCTGACGGTGGCGCTACTTATAGCTGCGTTTGCTCCTGCTACGCGAGCTTCTCGAATCGATCCGTTGAACGCCCTGCGGCACGAATAACAACAATAACGATCGCTCAAGAAGCCATCATTTTCGCGCGGCTGGCTCTTCTCTCCTTGACAGCTTAGGAAAGCCTGCAATATACTCCTCCTGAGTAGCTTAGGAATGTTCAACGGGAGAGGGAATTATGAACCTCACAGCGTATTTTCGGTCTCTTACGGCCAAATTCCTTCATCGCTCCGCCGCGGAAGATGAGACGGAGGAAGAGCTTCGCTCGCACATCCAGCACCGGGCAGACGATTTGGAGCGCTCCGGCCTGGATCGTACGGCAGCCGAACGCCGCGCGCATATTGAATTCGGCGGCCAAGTGCGGTTCAAGGAGGAATGTCTGGAAGCGCTAGGCGGAAATGTCCTTGAAACGTGTGTTCAGGACATACGTTTCAGCCTTCGTGTATTGCGTAAGTCTCCCGGATTCACGTTTGCCGCCATTCTGACGTTGGCCCTCGCCATTGGTGCGAATGCCGTAGTCTTCGGCCTATTGAATGGGCTGATCCTGCGGCCGCTAAATGTGCCTCAGGCTGAGAGTCTTTGGGCAATCGAGCGCGGTCCCTATAAGGTTGTCAACCATTCCTATCCCGACTATCTCGACTTTCGTGATCGCAATCGCAGCTTTGACGGCTTGGCAGCTTATAACGTCACTTCGGTAGGGCTCGACACGGGCAACAATCCGACCGCGGCCTGGATCTTGGAAACCACAGGAAATTACTTCGATGTACTGCGAATTCAGCCTTATCTTGGCCGATTTTTTCATAGCACGGATGAGCATGGCCCAAACAGCGCCCCGTACATCGTGCTCAGCTACGGATACTGGCAGAGTCATTTTCAGGGTGATCGCGGTGTCGTCGGCCGCATTGTTGGGCTGAACAAACATCCGTTCACCATACTTGGCGTGACCCCGCCGGGATTTCAGGGAAATCTATTGTTCGTCGCTCCCGATTTCTGGGCGCCCATCGTGAACCAGGAGCAGATCGAGGGTGATTATGTGCTCGACGCACGCGGAAAACGGGAGATCTTGATGGTGCTCGGCCACTTAAAGGCAGGCATTACTCGCGCACAGGCGATCTCCGACCTTAACTCTATTGGAGCCGAACTAGAAAAGAGTTATCCCAAAGACGATGGGCACATGACTTTTGCGCTGGCGCGTCCTAGCTTGGCCGGCGATTGGCTGGGTGGTCCGATATTGGGGTTTCTTGCTGGGCTGATGATGCTGGCCGGACTGATTCTATTGGCGGCTTGCGCAAATCTCGGCAGCCTGTTCGCGGCGCGCGCCGCGGACCGCACGCGCGAAATGGCTCTGCGGCTCGCGCTTGGATCGAGTCGAGCGCGGATTCTTAAGCAACTATTTACCGAAGCTGTGCTGATTTCGCTCGCCGGAGGCGCTATCGGACTGTGGGGGAGCATCTTATTGCTGCATGGGCTGGTGGCGTGGAGTCCGCTCCCCGGGGTTTCCGTGCTTCATCTGCCGGTAGATCCGGACGCAAAAGTCTACGCAGTTGCTCTGATGTTGGCGCTGGTCAGCGGAATTCTATTCGGCATTGTGCCGGTTCGCCAGGTGCTCAGGACGGATCCTTACGAGATAGTTAAATCTGGATCGAGAACGACTGAGGGGAGGCGAGTTACTTTCCGCGAGGTGTTGCTGGCCGTGCAAATTGCGATTTGCGCAGTCCTGGTTACTTCCTCGATGGTTGCGGTCCGTGGATTATTGCGTTCTATCCACAGCGACCTGGGTTTTGAGCCACGGAACGCAATGCTTGTGGAAACGGCTCTGAACATGGCCGGTTATCGCGGCGAGAGCATACCCACCATGCAGAAGCGCATAATCGATGCCCTCAAAGCGCTTTCCGGCGTGACTTCAGTGGGGTCAGTTGATCGGCCGCCGTTGTACTACGGCGCAAACATCGCGCACGTCTTCACGGACACGACCGCGGATCTGAGGCCATCGAATGCCGCTGCTGATGCGGCAACATACAACATATCGCCGGGATATTTCCAAGCGGCGGCCACCGGTCTGCTACTCGGAAGAACTTTCACTTGGCATGACGACAAAAACGCATTGCCTGTCGCCGTGGTCAATCGCCAATTCGCAAATAGAATTTTCGGCTCGGTCAAGGGTGCGCTAGGCGGACATTACAAGCGCGCGGACGGTACTCGCATTCAAGTAGTCGGTATCGTGGAAAACGGAAAATACGCGAACCTCGCCGAAGATCCGACGCTTGCGATGTTTCTGCCGGTCTTGCAAACGCCGGCGACTCCGATGACCTTTGTAATAAGGTCGAATCGCGATTCGCAGCAACTGATTGCAGAGATAAAAAAGACATTGCGGAATTTGGATGCAGCGTTGCCTTTCACTGTCCAAACGTGGAGCCGGGAATTGGACTCGGCACTGTTTGGCGCCCGTGTGGCAACCATTTCTTTAGGGGTATTGGGCGCCATGGGCGCCATGCTCTCTATTACCGGAATCTTTGGAATGGCCGCCTACTCAGTCAGCAAGCGGTTGAAGGAGTTGGGCATTCGGCTAGCCCTGGGCGCGCAACGAAAAGAGGTGTTGCAAGCGGCGTTGGGACGAGCTTTTAAACTGCTTGCTTTTGGATCTGCCGCAGGTCTGATCCTAGGAATTCTGGCTAGCCGGGTGCTGGCTGCCATCGTTTATCAAGCAACTCCGCGCGACCCGCTGGTATTAGCCGGCGTTGTTCTCACCATGGCACTTCTTGGGCTGGCCGCTACGTGGCTGCCAGCTCAACGCGCGCTGTCGCTTGATCCTTCGACACTGTTACGCGAGGAGTAGAGTGCCAATGTCGGGCCAGGCTCAGATTCTTCCAGGAACTCTCGATCTCTTAATTCTCAAGGCCGTTTCACTTGGCCCTCTTCATGGCTACGGAGTCCTTCTGCGCATCGGACAGATCTCAGAACAAGCTCTGCTCATCGAGCAAGGTGCGCTCTATCCGGCCTTGTTTCGTCTGGTGCGGCAGGGCCTTCTGAAAGCAAGCTGGGGTACCTCGGATAACAATCGTCGCGCAAAGTTCTACGAACTTACATCGCTGGGTCGCAAACGTCTCCGCGAGGAAGCTGATGGCTGGAACCGTCTTGCCACAGCCATGGCGTCAGTCCTTGCCGCGCGCCCCGAGGAGTCATGACCTCGCTGTTACCCTACTGCGGCTTAACTGGGCCCTTCACGACATCGCCCACCTTTACCGGCTGCGTGCCCTTGTAAGTAGCCACTGAAAAAGCGTTTTCCACGCTCACTATTACGGCATCGCCAACTAGGGTGTCGTCACGAGTCAGCACACGGCCAGTAGCCGGGTCGCGAATTTCTTTTCCAGATCGCCAGATCTGCACGTGATCGCCTACTTTGGCGCCGCCGGAACTGCCAACATTCAAGATGAGCCGCCCTGAATCGCTCGCGTCCGCTACCAAACCGTCAATAACAACAGCATGGACCGGGATTTCGGGCAAGCTTTTTTCCAGCTCGGCAGCCAACTGCGATACAGCGTTATCCGTCGCTTGACTCATCATGGAATCGTGAAGTTCGCCTTTTCCCATCATGAGATTGCTGATTTCGGAATAGTCCATTTTTTCGGAGCGATCTATAGTTCCCTGTCCTTGTGACACGGTCAGCACTTGCGCTGTGTCCGGACTTACCACGCGTGCATTGATTTCAACGTGCGCGTTTAATTCTTGCTTGATCTTGGGAGAGGAAGCGCCGAGACCCATAAAGCCGGGTCTGCCGCCGCTTCGTGACGTTTTGTTCGCAAAATCGTATCTGGTCACACTGCCGAGTACAATTGCGTCGACACCTAGAATCCGTCCCAATTTGGCAGCCGTTCGAGGATCGGTCCGATCGCTGTTGGTGAGATTCTGCTCGGCCAACACTTTATTGAGTGCGTCCCGTTCAATCACTACGACGGAACCGTCCTGCACCAATTTCGTGATTAGCAGGTCTGCCGCGGCCTTGCCGACATCAGGCGCTGGACCTTGCAAAATCGCATAAGGATTCGGCGCAGTTGAATGAACCGTGTTGTCAAATTCAAATACCGCAATACGCCGTTTCTCCGGCGTTGCCGTCTGCTTTGCGGGCGTTTGTGAGAGGCCGACTAGCCCCGGAATGAGCGCTAATGCCAGCACCCGTCCCCCAACGAAGATGCGCATGGGATTCATTATATTGTTAAACACATTACTCTAGTACTGAATACAGTTGATCACGCTGTGTGGTGACCATAAACCCTGCATTTGGCGTTCCTTCTGCTTTCTCCGTTCAGAAAATAGATCGTCTTTGACTTTCGGGCATCCGAAGAATGTCGATCAACTCTGAATTCATCAAATAGGCCGGAAAAGGATCGTGTCGAAAGTCACTTTGGGAGTAATTGTCGCTGCTTTCGTCAGCAGCGCTATCAGTTTTGCCGCGGAGAAGGAAGTTTCGACGTTCGCGGCGTATGTGGATTCCGATGTATGCGCGAGATTGATGCTCGGGCCAATCACTCCGCAGCGTATCGAATGCAGCCAAAAGACTTACAAAGATGGCTCGGAGCCGGTGTTAATCCGCCTGAGCAACAACATGATTCTAGAGGTCAACAAGGAAAAGATGATCAACAAGCTCGTCGGGAAGCTAGTAAATGCGTCCGGCGAGCTGCGCGTGAATAACGGGGAAATGAAGCTGCAGGCAGTCACACCGATTGAAGCTAGCTCCATTCCCGCGGGCGACCCAGCACGACGACTGCTGGATGTCCGAACCTACCGGACCGCCGGCGCGCCTGAAATATACGAGAAAATTCGCCACCAGCTCGCCATGATGCCGTATATCAGCGAGTTTGATTTTATTTCGTTCGCGATGGTGGGCAACGACGTCATCTTGAGCGGCTGGACCGTTCGGCAAACCAATCGCAGCGACGCCCAAAACATCGTCAAAAACATAGCGGGGGTAGGCACTATCATCAACAACATCGACGTTTTGCCGCTGGGTAGCATAGACATGCGGATTCGTGCCATGGCCCGCGCGGCGCTGCAGATGAGCCTGGCGCGATACTTCTGGGGCAGCGGGTCGGATATCAAGATTGTCGTCAAGAACGGCGATATCGTTTTGCTGGGGGCCGTCACCAACTCAGGCGACAAAGATCTTGCGGGCATCCGGTTGAACTCCATACCCGGCGTGTTCCACGTTTTTAATTTGCTGCAAGTTGTGAGTTCCTCGAAGAAAGGCTGAACCATGTTCACTCCCGGAAAGCAGAACCGTTCGGTCCAACTATTCCAAATTGCTGCCGTACTTGGTTTCGTATGGAGCGCGAGTTGCACACGGCCAACCCAGACCGCAAGCAGTGAAGTGGCGAGCAGCCGGACCACCACGAACGACACCGACGGCCAGCAGATTGTAATCAAGAAAATGCCGGCGGGCAAAGAGTTTTCCGGTTTTTTAAAAGACTATTCGAAGCTCAAGCCAAATCCGAATGTCGGCGAAAACGCCCTTACCTTTGTGAGAGCCGACGAGCAAAAGAATCTGCACAAATACATCGCCATGATCGTCGATCCTGTACAGGTCTATCTGGCTTCCGATGCGGATGAGTCGAAGTTGCCGGACAAGGCACGCGGCGTCGCTGCCAGGTACTTCCATAACGCACTCGTCGGGGCAGTATCGAGCGCCTTTCCGGCGGCGGATCAACCAGGGCCGTTGGTGCTCCGCCTTCGGTCGGCCATCATCGGGGTCGATGTGGATGGCGAGATTCCCGCCGCGGACAAATCCGCGGACTCGGAGAATGCGCTGGACCGCGCTGTAAACATCGGCAAGGTGGGTGTCGAAATGGAACTTGTCGATTCGGAAACCGGTGAGCAGATCGCTGCTATGGTGGACCGCGAAAACCTGGGAGACGGCGCCCAGATCGGCGCAGTCAATTTCTCGAGACAGGAAAAATATGCCGCGGCGCGCGAAGCCTTCGATGGTTGGGCTCGCCGCGTTCGCGAATTCTTGGACTCCGCTCAGGAACTTTCGTCCGATGATGCCAAACGGGCAGATCAGTCATACCATCCGTATGGCGAACCTGAAAAATAGTAGCGCCTACCTGGGTTTTGAGTTCACTCGGCCACGTTGCTTGAGCATCTGACGCTCGTTAGGCGCCGTTCAGCCCTGAATTAGCTCTTCTGGAGGTAAAGTCCG
>DASREJ010000106.1:0-7771 GCA_035652115.1 Bryobacteraceae bacterium | reverse complement strand
TAACGCCTACGCACTCGATGCATCCACCGGCCGGTTGCTCTGGAAAACCCACGTCGGAGACCATTTCGCTGCTGTGATTACTGGCGCTCCACAATTCCATGGAAATGTGCTCTATGTGCCGGTCTCGTCTTATGAAGAAGCCCTGGCCGGATCACCTGGTTATGAATGCTGTACCTTCCGCGGCAGCGTGGTTGCTCTCGACGCTGCTACGGGAAAGTGCCTTTGGACCACGCACACAATCCTTGAAGCTCCCAAGCCGACGATCAAGAATAAGGCGGGCGTCCAAATGCGTGGATCGTCGGGTGCCGCAGTATGGTCTACGCCTACCTTCGATGAAAAACGAAACGTGCTTTACGTCTCCACCGGCGACAACTATTCGGACCCGCCCACCGCGACCAGCGATGCGGTTCTGGCTCTGGATGCTCGAACGGGTAAACTCCTTTGGTCAAAGCAAATGACACCGGGCGACGTATATAACATGGGAGCGAATGCGAAGGGCCACGATTTCGATTTTGGGCAACCTCCCATTCTTGTTTCTCTGCCGAACGGCCATAGAGCGCTTGTCATCGGACAAAAATCCGGTGTGATGCATGCTCTGGATCCCGATCGCGACGGTGAAATTCTGTGGCAAGTTCGATTGGGCAAGGGCGGCCCGCTGGGTGGGATTCAATGGGGCTCCGCAGCCGATCGCGAAAATGTCTACGTCGCGCTTTCGGATTTGGCGCTGACCGGTGTGCCGGACAAAACGGCTCCGAAGGGATACAGATTGGAATTAGATCCTAATCACGGCGGCGGCCTTTTTGCCCTTAAACTGACGACCGGCGAGAAACTTTGGAGTGCAAAGCCGGTGAGCTGTGGCGAACGCAAACACTGCAGCCCGGCGCAATCCGCAGCCGTAACGGCTATTCCGGGCGTCGTGTTCTCCGGCTCCGTAGACGGACAGTTGCGCGCCTATTCGGTCGACAGCGGTCAAATCATTTGGGATTTCGATACCGCGCGCGAGTACGACACGGTCAACGGACAAAAGGCGCGCGGCGGATCACTTGACGTGGCGGGTCCAATCATAGCTGGGGGCATGCTCTACGTCACATCGGGATATGCGCAATGGGGAGGCATGCCAGGTAACGTGCTTCTCGCCTTTTCGATAGACGGCAAGCAGTGAATCTTATTCGGGAGACGCTCGAGGTCCACTTGTTTGAGCCTTCCCATTTCTCTTCGCTGCCGCGCGATGGAGAAGATCGGGTAAGAATTCCTTCAATACTGAAACGGCAGCGTTGCTGCCAATGGTGATGCCGAAGCTGACTGCGGCGTCACCGGCGCTACTTTGACTCGGCGGCAGCCATAATCGGGCGAGAAAGGCCCCAGCGGCTATGCCAGTCAATTGTGAAGCGGAGACATAAAGCTTTGCGTTGTCATGCCGGGCAAGCATGGAACTTGTTACGGCGTATTCGAATCGGGGCCAGAAGCCATGTTTGCCGGAGCCGAAGTATCGGTTGTCTTCGTGTAGCGGAGACGCGATCAGGTATGTGACCGTTTTCTGAATGACGTACTGTCCCTCAATGTTTGCAACACGCTCGCCGTACGCTCCCCATCCCTGCCCCCATTCTTCTGGTTTGTTGTGCAGATGGTCGATAGCGCCTGACGCCGCCGCCTTGGCGAAACCCCACGAATTCGTTAAGCTCCGCAGGTAGAGGTTGTTCCTCTCTTTTTGAGAGAGCGGGCGAAAGTCCTTGGCGGTGCTGGAACCCGCCATATTGAGGTAATTCTCGAAGCTGTCGACCGCTTTCAGAATTGCCTGCCCTCGCGCCTCCGTCGCGAAGGCGACGAACAGCACTAGTAAGCAGCGCCGACCCATTCCACAGTTCCCCGCGATCTTAGAGAGCCAGCTCACCTGAGCGATTCAGTTTTTGGCCACCGGGCCCCGTGAAAAGATTTTGAAACCATCCCCCAACGCCAGCAATTTAATAATGATTTTCACTGTGGAGGTTACATGAATAGGTGTCTTGGCCCAGCGCTTCCGGCTGTACTGACGATAGCCACCGGAATGATGCTTGGTTCCGGTGTATCAAAAGCTCAAGCCGCTCAATCGCCGGGCTCAACAGACGATCAAAAACTTGACCAAGAAATCCAATTGATGCGGAAAGATGTTCGCTCTCAGAAGAAGCAGATCATCGCCGCGAACTTGAAGCTGACGGATCAGGAATCGGAAAAATTTTGGCCGATTTACGATCGCTATACGGCCGATCTCGTAAAAATCAACGACACGAAATACGCGTTGATTAAGGAATACGCGACGCATTTTGATTCGTTGACGGACGACGAATTGGACAAGTCGGTCAAGCAATGGCTGGGGCTTGACCAGTCAGTGGCGCAATTGCGTCTTAAATACCTTCCGACGTTCCGCGCTGTTCTTTCGGCCAAAAACACTGCCCTGTTCTATCAGTTAGATCGGCGAATTGTAAACATGATCGATTTGAGAGTAGCTTCGGCGTTGCCGCTGGTTGAACCCTAGCGAATACCTCGGATGGCAAGCGTACAAATTTAGAAAAGGAGAAAAACACAGATGTCTTGGCTCGCATGGATTATCCTCGGGTTGATCGCCGGCTTCATCGGCAGCAAACTCGTTAACAAAAAAGGGGAAGGCCTGTTCCTCGACATTATCCTTGGCATTGTCGGAGCGATTGTCGGGGGTTATGTCTTTAGCTTGTTCGGAGCATCGGGAGTAACCGGCTTAAACATTTACAGTCTAATTGTGGCAGTGATCGGAGCGATTGTCGTCTTGCTCATTTATCACGCGATCAGACGAGCCGCCTAACGATCTTCAGTACAGTTCGGCCAAACGCCGTTAGCGTGTCCAAACGCACGTGCGTTGGATAATCTACGTCCGGCTCTGGTCTGCTTCCGCTGCAAAAGCATTCGTTTTTTTTTTAGAAAGCTTAGCGGTTAGTTTGACCGTCTCATCTTAGTTGTACAAGCCCGAACGGAGGCTTCAGAAAAATGTCAAGGAAGGTTGATAGCAGGTCGGCAATAAAGATTTGGCTTTGCGTAATCGCCTTTGTACTCGGCTGGAATTTTGTTCCGCCGCAACCGGCCGGAGGGCAGGATACGCAAGCGACTTCGAGTTCCACTTCTGCAAAATCAAGGAAAAAAAGCAAGAAAACCACAGATACTGGCGCGGCTGCTACGGATACGACCTCTACAGCTTCGTCCACCTCCTCGAAATCAAGAAAGAAAAGAGCGACGACCGATACAGCGTCCACCCAAGCCGCAAGCGGGGGGTCTTCCACTCCGACTGCATCTAATTCGCGAAGCGCAAAAGGCGTGGCTGCGTCAACACAACAGGCGCCTCCGCCGTCGGGGAGCGGCATGGTTTGGGTGAATACCGACTCCAAGGTTTACCACCGCCAAGGGGATCGTTGGTATGGCAAAACGAAAAACGGCAAATATATGAGCGAATCCGACGCGGTCAAAGCCGGCTACCATCTATCGGGGCAAAACGGAAAACGGGACGAATAGAAGGAGATAACCGACAAATATGAAAACGATTCGCACGGCTCTGTTTTTGGTTTGCGTGGCTATGTTCTGCGCAACCACTCTTGTCAATCCCGTGCTGGCACAGACCTCAAGTGCCGCGAAGTCTGCGGCAAAGGGAGCCGCAGCGGCCAACACAAATCTTTTGGATCTGAACACCGCGACCAAGGATCAGCTCGATGCTCTGCCCGGAATAGGGCAAATATATTCACAAAAGATCATTGACGGACGGCCATATAAGGCGAAGACCGACTTGGTTCGACGTCATATTATTCCGCAAGCAACATACGACAAGATCGCCAAGTTGGTGATCGCAAAACAACCTGGAAAGTGAGATTTGAAAAATGGATCGTTTAGAAGAATTGAAAAACAAATACCGCTCGGTGTTAGATCTGATTCAGCAGAAGGGTGTACGCCTGACGCATGTACATGTGCAAGATAACAAACTATTTATTCAGGGCGCTGCTCCATCGGATCAGATAAAAAACGACGTCTGGAACCAAATTAAGTCAGTAGATTCGAGTTACAGCGATTTGACGTGCGACTTGCAGGTGGATCCTTCCATCGCGCCTCCGAAGGCCCAAGCGGCTGCAGCGGCAGCAAGTTCAGGATCAAGCTCGCAAAGTTACACGGTACAACCGGGCGATACGCTCTCGAAAATCGCGAAGCAATTCTATGGCAACGCGAACGACTATAACCGGATTTTCGAAGCAAATCGTGACAAGCTTAAAAACCCGGATCAGATTCAAGTCGGCCAGCAACTAGTGATCCCCAGCTAAGGAGGCTCGAATAGATGCCGTTAATGGATTTTGTAAATGTGCTTCAGCAGTACGCCGGGGCAAGTGCGTCCAGTCCCCCGGCCAGCACGCAGCAGGACTTTGAGCGAGTTGCGCAGTCCGCGCCGCAGGACCATTTGGCAGCGGGATTGGCAGAAGCATTCCGTTCGAATCAGACACCGGCTTTTCCGTCGATGCTGGCTTCGATGTTCGGCCAGTCAAACGGGCAGCAAAGGGCGGGCATTCTAAGCCAATTATTGGGGAGTGCGGGCGCTGGCGGCGGCACGGGACTGGGAGCGACTTTGTCCAGCCTGTTGGGCAGCGGGCAAGCCGTAACCCCCGAACAAGCGTCCAAGGTCAGCCCGGAAGAAGTGCAACAGTTAGCCGAACAGGCCCACAAGCACAATCCTTCGATTGTCGAAACAGCCAGCAACTTTTATGCGCAGCATCCCCAACTAGTGCAGGGACTGGGCGCGGGCGCAATGGCCCTGATCATGTCGCATATGTCGAGGAGAGCGTAGCAGCGTTAATTGCCCATCTTGGTGCAACGTACGAGTATGAAGCCGGAAGCCTCACCTGGCGCCGAGTGTGCTCAGGTCGCAGGTGATTCATTTTGTATTTCCTGCTCACCGGAATCGTTCAGCCATTGCCAGAAAGCACGCAATCCTGAAGGAAGACGAATGTCGCTAATCTTTTGCACGCCGAGTTGACTTCGTAGCAGGTCTTCGGAGCCGAGATAGCCCGGCAGCATCCGGAACAGAATCCGATGTTTTCCGTTCTTCTCTTCCCGCGCGATCAGGCTCGGCTGCAACAGGCCGCGGCCAATTTCATACTGAATGCCATCGGGCAGGGCAACGTGCCGCACTGGCCCGAAGCCCAGCCGGCGGTAGCAAAACTCCAGTTTGCCTTCCGGTGTCGAAACCAACCTGCCGAATGTCCGTTTGCGTATTCGCATACGGCGGCCAACGGAAAAGCACCGAATTCCCTTCTCCGCGTCCGGCCTCCGCTTCAAGCCGAGGATCATTGTACGCAGCAGATCCCAAGCAAAGACGCTTCCAAAGAGCGAGAGCCGGAAAGTCCATCCCGCGCACAGCGCGCAGATCAAAATCACCACCAGCGAGAGCGCGAGACCGGCGGTCCGACTCATTAGCGACGTGCCAACTAATACGGCGAAGACCGCAATTTTGAAGCCCTTCAGGAGAACGTCGAGAAACGGGAAAGGACTCAACAAGAGCAGTACGTCAATGGAGTGACCTACCAGCCAGACAACTATGAGTGCGACACTGCCCCCTAACAGGGCGAGCACGGTTAACGTAATGTGGCTGGCTGTATCGACAAAGCCGGGAGGCGCGCCCGTAGACGCATAAACAACCGGTTGCCAGGCAGAGAACCAGGCGGAGAATAAGCCTCGAAAGGAGTTAGCTCCAACAATGGATTCGATTTGATGAAACAATACCGGAAATCCAATGACAACCAGCGCGGCTTTGTTCAGCAGCAGGACTTCGATGGCGTCGAGCGGCTTCTTGATAAGAGGCGTAAAACCACCGACAGTGTCCTTGAAGAAGATGAGGATTAGCAAGATGCCGACGGGTATCCAGAACGCCGGGAAATTGTAAAAAGGCAGATGCGCGCGCTGTGCGGGTTGCGTTCGAAAGTAATTCCAAATTCCGAGCACGCACACGCCCAGCAGCGGAGAAATCGCAATGCTTGTGACCGTGCTCACAGCAGCGGAGATCTGTTGGCCGCGTGTAACGGCTGCGGTGGCATCCAAATCTGAGATATCGGTTTGGGCCATTGAAGGAACCGCAGCGAGGAGAACGAGCAAAAAAGTCACAAAGATCCGCAAACGGCGAGATCGATGCATGAGCCTCCTTTTTATGCACTTAGAGTTGCCGTGAAATGCTATAGCTTTATTGTTATTCTTCTACGGCCAAAGCGCTGGCAAGCCGCCGGCAACAGATTCCTTACAAAGCCTTCACACGTTGCCGTCAATCGATACGCCAAACTTGTAGATGAGGCGTGCCGATTTTTACGATTCGTTCCGGGGTGTTTCTCCTATTCGCCGCATTCGCGGCGGCCGCGCCCAAAACGGAACCGCTCGTCCAGCAGGGTTACAGCGACATGTATAACCTGCTGTTCGACAAGGCACACCAGACATTTACAAGTTACGAAAATATGCGGCCGGATGATCCGCTTGGGCCGGTTTCGGATGCGGCGGCGTGTCTGTTTTCGGAATTCGATCGCCTCCATATTCTGCAATCTGATTTCTTTACCAGCGACGATACTTATTTGTCGGCCCAAAAACAGAAACCGGATGCCGCTACTAAGACGCGATTTGACAACGATATCGAAAAAGCCCGCAAGCTGGCGGCGTCACAAATGACGAAGCCCGACGAACGGGCGAACGCCATGTTCGCCGACACGCTGCGGCTCGGCCTGCGCGCCGACTATCTCGCGCTGATCGAACGGCGTGACTTTGCCGCTTTGAGCGAGATCAAGAAAGGCCGCGAGATTGCGGAGCAGCTCCTGTCCACGCATCCCGCTTACTATGACGCCTATATTGCTATCGGAGTCGAAAATTACCTTCTAAGCCGCAAGCCGGCTCCCCTTCGTTGGTTCTTGCGGGCAAGCGGATCAGAAACGGACAAGCAGATTGGCATCCAAAAGCTGCGCCTCACGGCTGAACACGGGCAGTACCTGATGCCCTATGCGCGTTTACTGCTGGCGGTTGCGGCGCTTCGCGACGGCGACAAGAAGCGCGCCCGCGATCTGTTGTCCTGGCTCGCCGATCGCTATCCTCACAATAATCTGTATCGCGAAGAGTTGGTAAAGCTGCGCTGAGCCTATTGCACGGTATACGGCGCCCTTAATGCGAATGGCGCAATTTCGATATCGAATTCGCCGCCTTCGATGCCGGCCATCTGATAAGTGCCGTGCATTATTCCGGTCGGCGTTTTGAGCGGACACCAGGACGAATATTGAAACGACTCGCCGGGCGCAAGTACCGGCTGTTTGCCAACCACTCCCGGTCCTCGCACTTCTCTGGTGCGTTCCAGAGCGTCCGTAATGATCCAATGCCGTGTGACGAGTTGAACTGTGTCCGCTCCTAGATTTGTAATGCGGACTGTGTACTCGAAGACCCATTCGGACGGTCCTGAATTTGCGGCCGAGTATCGCGATAACACTTCTACCCTTATGTCGCGAGTAACCGCGTCTGATACCGGAGCAAGCGTGAATGGCTGGGTTGGCATTCCCACCCGCCATCGTAGCAACCGGCGCGAGTTCTTACGTTATCGTTGAAATTTCATGCGGTTCTTTATCCATGGCGTGATCGCGTTTGCATTTTGCTTTGCTGTAAGAGCGCAGACAGTTTCACCAGAACTGTTTAACGCTCTCCAATGGCGGCTCATTGGACCATTCCGAGGTGGGCGAGCCGTCGCGGTTAGCGGAGTGCAGGGCGGCGG
>DASREJ010000105.1:0-6102 GCA_035652115.1 Bryobacteraceae bacterium | reverse complement strand
CGTCGTTTGCAGCGTGTGATCGCGCCGTTGTCCGCTCAAATAATGATGCGCGACCCGCCGCAGTTCGTCGTACACGAGCGGCGTCAATTCCGCCAGCGCAGCATTATCTCCCTGGCTCCATCGCACCAGGAGCTCGGTCACTCTCTGCTGAGACACCGATGCCGAATCCATACCCTCTCCGTCCGATTCTACCAGTCCAAAACCGTTCCTGCACGCACAACCCTTCCGAAAAAACACCGGTTCAGATGAGCAGTTTGATCGCGGTTTTGCGTTCTCTCGCAGTGGAACCCGAAACCTGAAAACTAAACAAGAAAGGAAAACATGAACCTATTAACTCACTTCAAAAACACACGAATTGTCGTTAGCTTTACGTTCGGTCTTATCTCGATGGCTGTGGCGGCAACGGGGTTTAGCCAGGGCACCCAGATCGCGAGGCATTTGCCACAGCCCGCACTACAGCTGCAATACAGGGTGATCGATCTCGGCGGCCCGAATGGGACTGCGAACGTCATAACCGATTCGGGTCAGATTATCGGCGGTATTCGTTTCCCAGGCGGGATCAGGGATGCAGCATTTTGGCCAAATCCTCAGGGCGCGGCGATCGACTTCGGTACGTTGCCAGGTTTCGCTGGAAGCAGAGGCCTTGGCATTAATCCACGCGGCCAGATGGTGGGGCTGGCCCTCCCTTCTCCCCAGTTTGGCCAGGCGCGGCCTGTATTTTGGGAACGCAGTCAAAGTGCGCCCGTGGAACTAGCGGTGCAACCGTCCGGGTTTTTCGGCCTAGCATCCAGCATCAACGCAGTCGGCCAGATTGTTGGGACGATTTATTCTGCGGATACGCAAAGCGCCGTGTTCTGGCCGAACAGCAACACAGCACCCATCTATCTTACCCAATTAGGCAATGAGTTCCCATTCGGCGGCGCTTTCAGTGTCAATGCTGCAGGCAACATTTTCGGAGATGGCTGCGACGCGGACTTCGTTGAATGTCACGCTTTGTTCTGGAGGAGCAGCGCAAGCGCGCCGGTGGCGCTGGCTGCGCCCGGCGGGGAATTTATTTATACCGATGTCGGCGGCTAGCTTCCTCGTTTCTCAACGATAACGGACTTAACAACGCCGGCAGGATGGTTGGTTACGCATACAATTCGGACTTCTCGGAGACTCGCGCAGTGTTCTGGGCCAACAGCTCAAGCCCCGCAGTCATTTTGAGCACGAGTGGCGAATTTAGTAACGGGACAGCCGAGAGCCTTAGCGAGAACGGCCAAATCGTAGGCGCGGCCTTTAACAGCGACTTTTCAGATGCGCACGCTTTTCTGTGGCCGGGTTTCAATAGCCCGGGCATTGATCTGAATACGCTGATTCCATCTGATTCAGGCTGGGAGCTCCTGGCTGCCCACAGCATTAATAATCGCGGCGAGATCGTCGGCCAGGGGTTTTTCAACGGATTCGCGCATGCCTGTGTGCTGATCCCCGTGCGGGGACCGCTTAGTCCGCAATTCTGAGCCAAATCAATGATGCACGCGACATGATACTAGGTCACCTTAACCGGGCCGCCGCCGCGCTTCTCCGTCCGCTGGCCTCGGCTAGCCTATCGCTCACAGAAACTTTCGGCCCGGGGAAGTTTTCTCAAAGAAATCTCAATTCAGATGAGCACTTTGATTGCTCCTTTGCGTTCTATGGCAAGTGAAAGCAAACCCTCAAACCAAAAAGAAAGAAAACAATGAACTCACTCACTTACTTCAAAAGAATACGGACCCTACCGCTGCTCATCGCACTCGCGCTGATCGCGCTCGTTGCCTCGGCGCCGACACCCGCCTTCGCAACGCCGTCTTGCGGTGTTACGAGCGTGAATCTTTTAGATCCGGTGCCGAAGGCGTTCTTCCCTTCGGGCTCGCTCAACCTAATGTGCCACGACGCCCGGATTTGGAACCTCATCACGAGGATACGAGGCGACTCGGACCTCTATGTCACGGAGCATACCTTCGACCCCGGCGGTCAGACTGGGTGGCACTCCCATCCGGGCCCCAGCCTGATCACAGTGATACAAGGAACGCTCACCGTTTATCACGACGACTGCACCGTCGAAACCTTCACTGCAGGCCAGAGCTTCACTGATTTAGGCTGCGGAGACATACACAATGCGGTTAACCAAGGAGCCACGGCAGCCATAGATGTGGCTGTTCAGCTTGTTCCCGCCGGTGCACCGCGCCGAATCGATGTGGCCAACCCGGGCTGCGCACAACCGGCGCCGTGCCCCTGACTCTGAGAACGACTCCACTCTGATCGCCTGTGTAAATCGTCCCAGCGGATATTCTTCGGAAAGCCGCTGGGACGAGCTATCGCAAAATCTGCGACTAAGGGGTGAATGGTGGTATGACCGCAACAGCGGTGAAAGCGCAAGACAGGACCGAGGGACAGACGCTCGATCTTCCGGTCGAGATTGCCCACCTCCTGTTAATCGATCTGGTGGGTTATTCCAAACTGCTGGTCAACGAGCAGATCGACTTATTGCAGGAACTCAATCAGATAGTGCGAAGCACAGAGTGCTTTCGTACGGCGGAAACAAACGGGAAACTCATCCGGGTGCCCACCGGTGATGGTATGGCGCTCCTTTTTTTTCGCAGCCCTGAAGAACCGGTGCGATGTGCTCTCGAGATTAGCCGGACACTGCAGGATCGTCCGCACATTCAGGTGCGGATGGGAGTTCACAGCGGACCGGTTAATCAAGTGAGGGATGTTAACGACAAAACCAGTATCGCCGGATCAGGGATCAACGTAGCGCAGCGCGTACTGGATTGCGGCGATGCCGGCCACATCCTTTTGTCCAGGCATGTGGCTGAGGATTTGGCCCAATACTGGCACTGGCAAGCGTATCTATGCGATCTGGGGGAGTGCGAGGTGAAACATGGCTTGCGCCTGCATTTGTTTAATTTGTGGAAAGAGGGTCTCGGTAATCCACAGGTTCCTGAAAAACTCAAGCGAAGAAGACGGAAGCAGGATTCCGCCGGGGTTCGCCCAGTTCGTGAGCCGCGATTCCCAACGTTCCTGCTCGCTGTTGCTTTAACTGGCTCAGTCCTTGCTGTGGTAATCACCTCTTTGATTTTTTTTCATAAAGCACCATCGCGAGCGATTTCATCAACCGTTTCTACGGCCGGCACAAGGAGCCCGTCAGTTTCTATCCCCGAGAAAAGTATCGCTGTTCTTCCCTTCGAGAATTTAAGCAAGGAAAAAGAGAACGCCTACTTCGCCGATGGCGTGCAAGATGAAATTCTGACCGCCCTCGCCAAAGTGGCCGACCTGAAGGTGATCAGCCGTACATCGACAATGGAATACAAGACCGGCGCTCCACGCAACCTGCGCGAAATCGCGGCTGCACTCGGCGTGGCGCATGTGGTCGAAGGAAGTGTCCAGCGCGCTGCCAACCGCGTTCGTGTCAATGCACAGCTAATCGACGCGCGAACCGACCGGCAACTTTGGGCGCAAACTTACGACCGCGACCTTGCCGATGTATTCGCGATTCAAAGCGAGATCGCAACGTCAATCGTTGGCCAATTGCAGACGAGACTGTCCCCAAGCGAAAGGAATGCGATTGAGCAAGCGCCAACGAACGATTTCACCGCCTTCCAACTGTACGCTCAGGCCAAAAATGTTCTGGCGATCCGGAATGCGGGAGCGAACTTACTGGAGGCGACCAATTTGCTGAACCGGGCCATTGCGCATGACCCGGCGTTTTTCCAAGCGTATTGCCAACTTGCTCATACTCATGACCGACTTTACTTCCTCGGTTACGACCATACCCCTGCGCGACTGGCGTTAGCTGAACAAGCCATTGAGGCGGCGTTTCGGCTCCATCCAAATGCGGGTGAAGCACACCTAGCACGCGCGGGAAATCTTTATCGAGGCTACCTAGATTATGATGGCGCGTTAGCTGAGCTGGAGCTTGCCGGACAAACTTTGCCTAACGATGCCGGCGTTTTTGAGCTAAAAGGTTATATTCAGCGTCGCCAGGGCAAACAAGAAGCGGCGCTGCGCAGTCTGGAGCGCGCCATTGATCTGGACCCGCGTAACACTTTCACGTTGCAGCAGATTGCCCTCAGTTATCATCATCTCCGACGCTATATCGAAGAAAAATCGGTATTGGACCGAGCATCAGCTATCGAGCCGAATGATGTCGATATCAAAGTAGCATGCGCGTTCGTGGCCTTCCATTGGAAGGCCGATACCCGCCCCTTGCATCAAGTGCTCGATTCAATCAGAGCCATAAATCCTGCAGCTACGCAAAGTATCGCCGATAGTTCGCTGATTTGTGCACTGGCTGAGCGCGACGGAGGCGCCGCTAAAAATGCGGTCGTCGCGGCGGGTGGGAACCCGCCTTTCACCGATGAGGCTGTGAATTTCACTCGTCCATTCGTCGAAGGCGTTATCGCTCGTATGGCGAGAGACGATCAAAAGGCACAAGCTGCTTTCATGGCCGCACGGGCGGAGCAGGAGAAAATCATCCAGGTCCAACCACATTATGGTCCGCCGTTGTGCGTGCTGGGTTTGATCGACGCCGGTCTCGGGCGCAAAGATGACGCATTGCGTGAAGGCCGGCGCGCGGTCGAGCTTCTGCCGGTGGAAAAAGATCCCATTAACGGCATCGTCATGGTTAAGTATTTGGCGATGATCGCCGCCTGGGTTGGTGAAAAAGATCTGGCCTGTGAACAATTGACCATTGCCATTCGTCCTCCGAGCCGCCTCACCTATGGCCAATTGAAGCTGCTGCCGTTTTGGGACCCATTGCGTGGCGACCCGGGCTTCGAAAGAATCGCCGCCTCCCTCGCACCGAAGTGAGTTTAGCGCCTGACTGTCCGGCGGGCGACTCAACGCGGTATCAACGATTTCGCGAGTGCAGGGGGAACCTGCGGTGAAATCATACTCGTCGTAAGCACGCCCGCGTGATGAGCGAGACCGCGTAACGCGGAACCGTTTTGTGTGCTATAGCGATGTTGGATTACGTTGTTGATTTACTACTTCGCGATTCGCGACGAACGCAGCATTCACGCGCATTTAATACCGGCGTGCTGGTGGCGCAGGTGCCTTGCGCCAGGGTGCCCCGCGGCTTGGCAAGCAAATCACCCAACTTTGCGTTGGCTTTGGAGCGTGTACACACTCACATTCTCGAGTCTGCCTGAGGGTGTAACGCATAGGATGACGCTGAGTTCTGCGTTGTAGCATTTGAGCATGTTGATCAGCGGTGTCGGATTACGCGCGCATGATTCGGCGGAGCAGTGTCGAAGCATGCCGTGGCCGCGTCTTTAGCGGCCATTGTCTGATTGCTTGGTTCACCAAGAACGCGCACCTTTTGCAGGAACTGATCGAGATTTTTCCCAGGCAGTTCGACAATGACCTCACCGCGGGGCATTCCATTGGTTTGCTCCAGGGAATTGGTTGTCGCAACATAACCGTCTTCCTCATTCGTAAAGGCTGTGATCTTCTGCACTGCTTCATCAAAGCCGCTCATTTTCTGCTGAATTGTCTTCATCTCTTTGGCATTGGCTTGCGATGCTGCCTGCGTCCATCCGGCAAGATTTTGCGTGGCTATGGCGTCCACATTCGCAAGCAAAGGTCTCGCCACGCCCTGGGTTCTCGTTGGTGCAACGTTTGCGGCAGCTTGGGGCGGCTGGATTTTCGGCCGTGCTCTTGCGGCGCGCCTGAACCAGCGCCACAAGAATCACCGCAAACGCGGCAAATTGCACCGCGCGCGAGGGTGAAAGATCGAGCGACTTAAGAAGTTCGCTCCCTGGTGAGATGCGTCTGCTGGCTTGGTGAGCATATTGGGGGTGGGCGCGCGATGCGGCAACAAACGTCGGCGCCGCAGGCAATCTTTCCGGTATAGCAGTTGGTTTAAACGCGCCGAGACTGTGATCTGGAGCCGGCATCACCGGCTCCTGAAGCAAAGCCAACTCGTGACTGATCAGTGTTGTGACCGGCTGCGCCAGAAATTCGATCTGCCTGGTGAGCGAGGCGGATTTGATTTTCAACCTGGCCATTTCCGCGAGGATGAGTTTTTTCGCCTCATCACGGCGCGCTTCTTCCTCGCGCTCGCGCACGACGATGTTTCGC
>DASREJ010000104.1:0-15519 GCA_035652115.1 Bryobacteraceae bacterium | reverse complement strand
GGATTGTGCTTCGACAACGTCTTGGTGATCGCCGCCGTCAAGGTCGTCTTCCCGTGATCGATATGCCCGATCGTCCCGATGTTTACGTGCGGCTTGCTGCGGTCAAATTTCTCTTTCGCCATAGTGATTCTTCCCTTTGCTTACCTGGTTGCAATCCCGCCCTTGTTGCGGTTGATAATTTCCTCAGCCAAATTTTTCGGCACTTCTTCGTATTGGCCAAAGTGCATGGTAAAGCTGCCGCGGCCTTGCGTGCGCGAACGCAGCTCGGTCGCGTAGCCGAACATTTCCGATAGCGGCACCATTGACTTGACAATGTGCGTGCCGCCGGCGATCTCCGTTCCTTCCAGCCGTCCACGGCGTGAAATCAAGTCACCGTTGACAGTGCCCATGTACTCTTCCGGAACCGTGACTTCCACGCGCATCACGGGCTCAAGCAGCACAGGCCGTGCTTTCTCCACGGCTTTCTTGACTGCAATCGAGCCTGCAATTTTGAATGCCATTTCTGAAGAGTCAACTTCGTGGTAACTGCCGTCCCATAGGGAGACGTGAACGTCTGACATGGGGTAACCGGCGAGCACGCCACCTTCGAGTGCTTCCGCAATGCCCTTTTCGACCGCAGGAATGTATTCTTTCGGAATTGCGCCGCCCACGATGTCGTTCTCGAACTCGAAGCCTTTGCCAGGCGCTGGCTCAATACGAATCTTGACGTGGCCATATTGGCCTCGGCCGCCGGTCTGCTTTGCGTATTTCTCTTCGCCCTCCGCCTTGCCGCGAATCGTTTCACGATAGGCTACCTGCGGTTTGCCGACATTCGCCTCGACGTTAAACTCGCGCTTCATGCGGTCCACGATAATCTCGAGGTGCAGCTCGCCCATACCGGCCAAAATCGTCTGACCGGTTTCGGGATCCGTATTGACGCGCAGCGTTGGGTCTTCCGACACTAACTTCTGAATCGCCATGCCGAGCTTTTCCTGATCGGCTTTGGTCTTCGGCTCGATGGCAAGTTGAATGACAGGGGCGGGAAAGTCGATGGATTCGAGCAGAATCGGCGCCTTATCGTCGCAGATTGTGTCGCCCGTAATGACTTGCTTCAGACCGACCGCCGCGCAAATATCGCCGGCAAGCACTTCCTGAATTTCTTCACGCTTGTTAGCGTGCATTTTCACCAGGCGACCGACACGTTCTTTGCGACCCTTGCTGACGTTGTAGACCGAGTCGCCGGCGTTTAGCTTGCCCGAGTAGACTCGAATGAAGCCGAGCTGGCCGACAAACGGATCGGTCATGATCTTGAACACGAGCGCCGAAAACGGTTCACTGTCGCTGGCCTTGCGCTCCATGTGCTCTTCGGGATTGTCGATGGCAACGCCCTTCACGGGCGGAATATCGATGGGCGATGGAAGATAATCCGCAACCGCATCGAGCAGATTCTGAACGCCCTTGTTCTTGAAGGATGAGCCGCAGATGACAGGAAAAATCTTTTGCGCGATCGTTGCCTTGCGGATTCCCGCAGCCAATTCCTGCTCGCTGATCGCCTGTCCTTCGACGAACTTTTCAAACAGAACGTCGTCGCTTTCGGCCACCGCTTCAATGAGCTTCTCGCGATATTCTTTGGCTTTCTCGATCAGATCGGCCGGAATGTCGACATCGTCGTACTTTGCACCTAACGTCTCGTCGCGCCAAATGCGGGCTTTCATCTTAACCAGATCGACAACGCCCTTGAATTGATCCTCAGCGCCGACCGGCAACTGAATCGCAACTGGACGCGCGTTCAGGCGATCGACAATAGTCTCAACCGAGCGATAGAAGTCCGCGCCTACCCGGTCCATTTTGTTAATGAAACAGATACGCGGCACGCCGTACTTATCAGCCTGACGCCACACGGTTTCCGATTGCGGCTGAACGCCGGCAACAGCGTCGAACACCGCGCAAGCTCCATCGAGCACGCGGAGGCTGCGCTCTACCTCGGCCGTGAAGTCTACGTGACCGGGCGTGTCGATGATATTGATAGTGATATCGCGCCACTGGCAGGTTGTTGCGGCGGATGTAATTGTGATGCCGCGTTCCTGCTCTTGCGCCATCCAGTCCATGGTGGCTGTGCCTTCATGCACTTCACCGATTTTGTGCGTACGGCCGGTGTAGTACAGAATACGTTCGGTCGTGGTAGTTTTACCGGCATCGATGTGCGCCATGATGCCGATATTGCGCATTTTTTCTAACGGTACGGTGCGAGGCATAAAATTACTTCTTCAAAAAACGGGACCAATTACCAACGGTAGTGCGCAAAAGCTTTATTTGCTTCCGCCATGCGATGCACGTCGTCTTTCTTCTTTACAGCGCCACCACGCATATTGGCGGCATCATTCAACTCGTTCGCCAGCTTTTCCGCCATGCTCTTGTCAGGCCGCGTGCGCGCATTCGTAATAATCCAGCGCAAGGCCAGGCTGGTACGGCGATTTTGCGGCACTTCCACTGGCACCTGATAGTTAGCGCCACCCACGCGGCGGGTTTTGACTTCAAGTAGCGGCTTTACGTTCTCAACAGCTTTCTTGAAAGCCTTCAGAGGATCGTCACCAGAACGCTCGCGAAGAGTATCCATGGCTGCATAAAAGATCTTCTGAGCGGTCGTTTTTTTGCCGTCCCACATCATGGAGTTCACAAACTTCTCGACAAGAGTCGAGTTGTACAGCGGATCGGGAACAACGTCTCTCGGTTCCGGTCGTCTACGGCGTGGCATTCAGCTTCTCCCTACTTCTTCTTGGCGGGAGCGGCAGCGGCGCCCCCCTTCGGACGCTTGGCGCCGTATTTGGAACGGCCCTGCTTGCGATTCGCAACACCGGCGGTGTCGAGCGTACCGCGGACAACGTGATAGCGCACACCGGGCAGATCCTTGACGCGACCGCCACGGATCAGCACGATGGAGTGCTCCTGCAGATTGTGTCCGACACCCGGTATATAGGTTGTGACCTCGATTCCGTTCGTCAGCCGCACGCGGGCCACTTTCCGCAAAGCCGAGTTCGGCTTCTTCGGAGTAGTGGTGTATACCCTGGTGCAGACGCCACGCCGTTGCGGACAAGCCTGCAATGCGGGACTTGCGGTTTTGTACCGCGTTCCTGTCCGCCCCTTACGCACAAGTTGATTAAATGTCGGCATGCTGTTCAAGCGCACGCAAGCGCAACCGCTTACGCGTTCAAAACTTTCCTCTCTAAACTCCGGAACTCTTTCAGATCGCCCGGCAATGCGTATGCGGCGGCTTGCAATCTTTGGGTGTGACAAGCAAGCACCGCTCGGCTGCCAGACTGAACTCAACTCAAGCAGGCACGGATCAACATCCGGCTGCGTAATTTCTCAAATAAGAAGGCTGATATAGCGTATTCACCAGCCTCAAACGCGAGGGTAACTACTTCGGGTATGGCCCATGCCAGAAGCCAATGTCGCTTCAAACGAATTCAACGGATTCAGGAAGCTTACTGGTCCAACAGCGGGGCCCGACTTCCGGCCGGATGCTCTGGAAAGCATGGTAGCGCAGAAGCCGAAGAATCAACTCGCCAAACTTTATCAGTTTAAAAGGATTGCAGCGGAACTGTCAACTTCGGATTCCACTTGGCAGTATCTCAATTCAAGGATAATGCCTCTACGCCGACTTGCTGCCTTATAAGATAACGGACGACGATGCCAAGAAGAAAAAGTGGCTGACCGGTTTTTCTGCCGGTCAGCCTACCTATGGTTGGAGGAGAAGTACTAACGAAAATCCAATAAAGCGTCTCGCCCGCAATTATAAAAGGGCGAACTGGCGAACCAACCGCGCCAGATTAAATTTGCTTTAGTATGCGGCAGCGATCCAGCCCTGTCAAGTCGGAAAGCGCCGCTCCGTTCCCAAGAATTATGGCGACCAGTCGGCTCACGGGTGGACGGTTGACGTCTTTTCCTCGGTTTCCACGACTTCCGTGCGCCTCATAACTCGTTGGCGGTCGGGCTCTATTGCGCCCAAGTCAGCGATCCGGAATGCACGCTGGATGAACATGCGGGTGGCGAGATAACCCGTGAGAAACCCGGCTGTCGTGAAATACAACAAGAGTGCCATTATGAAAGGCACGAGTGCCGCTGGGTCCAATTGCGGCGTCAATGCACGAGCTACAACGGAGCTTAGCTGATACAGTAGCCGAGGCATCTTCTCCAACTCCACCAGCCCGACGCCTACCGCAATTTTCGTAAGCCAATCAGAAATGTCATCCAGATGCGTATTGATGAGAAGTTGATAACCGCGGCCATTTGCATTGCCGGACCGCGAATCGGTCTGTGTCGGTCCATTGCTCTTCACCGCATCCGCCCCGGAAGCGGTTTGAAACACTCTGGGAATTCCAAATAGAAAACCTGCTAAGGCACCCCCTGCGAGGCATGCGAGCGACCAGAAAAAGGCCGTGTAGCCGCGCTCGACGCTCCCCCAAATGGCAACGCACGACACGACGACCAGTCCGGCGCCAATCAAAATTGAAAGGGCGACGAGAGTCAGCCTAAGATCACGACGTAGTTCGGACGACGGCTCATACCGGATTCGGTTTGCGAATGAAGCATCGGCCGCGGCATCGGGCCCAGAATGCTCTAAGATCACTTTGCTATCCACCAAAGGAACACGAGTTTATCAGAAATACCGGCCTGCACGCGGTCGGAGTATGGCTCCCGTCAGTGAGAACGGTCCTCCGACCGTGGGAATTAGCAGTGAAGTTACTGATGAGAATCGGCCTGCCGGTTACTTTTTCATTTGCATGGCTGCGTAATAGTTATTGCGCCCGCTGCCGTCCGTGAACTCGGTAAAGCTTTCCACGGTGAGCAGCTTCCCATCCAAATGTCCCGTCAGGATGACCTTGCTGAAACTGAAAGTGTATTGCGCGCTGAAGGCGACTGCTGACGTTGTGCTGACACTGCTCGCGTAGTCAATAGCCGCCACCGCGCCCCAATCGCAGGGAGTGGGAACGCAGGCTCCGTAGGCGTGGACGGAAATGCCGGTGTGGGTTGCCGCGATGACGATTTTGACCAGGTCGCGAGTGGCTGTATTTGTATTGGTCCACGTACCCACAAGCGGATTTGCGGAAACAGCCGCAGGTGATGCCTTCAAATCTATTTCTTGAGAGGGAGCCTTCGATTCAGGCTTGGTTGCTGTTGTCATTGTTTACTCCATTCGCCTTCCTTAAATAGGAGAGGCGCATAGAAAACGGCATCCCAGATACCAAACAAAAGGCTTCTGTTTTCAATCTTCTATGTCTGCCGAGGTTTACGAACTTATCCAGACAGATAAAAAAGCGGCTAACTAACCTCGTTGTGACAGTTGAAAAAGCGTCCTAACGGCGAGCCACGTCGCCGCGAAATGCCTTTACCGTAACTTCATGAGACTCGCGATGTCCTTCCTCCTGTTGTTCGGGTTCAGGCTGTTAGCCGATGATCTTGCCGTGCTCCGCAACGGCCAGCGGGTGGCAATAGCAATGGTCGGCGAAGGCCCGTTGTGTACAGCGGCGGTAGAGCGAATCTCCAATAAGGATGTGAGGCTACGCACAACCCAAACCACTTTGGAATGTGGCACGAAAGGCGAACTTCTGAGCGTGCCGAGAGATCGGATTTACCGGCTCAGCATATCGCGCATTCCAATGCCCGGCCGCGCGGCGATCAAAGCCAGTCTTGCGATTGGAGCGAGTGTGGCAGCGTGGAAAATTCCGTTAAGCTCGCGCGATCCCCAGACTGCCTACTTGCTACGCGGTCTTATCGGTTTCGCAGCAGCAGGCGGCTGGAAAATCATTCCGGAGCGGCGCGAATATGTATTGCTGATCACCTGTCCGAGCCGGATGCAGTGTTTTTCTGCAGCGCACAAATTTCCGCAAGAGAATCAGCTGACACCAGGCGGAAGGTAAGTACGTTCTGCTTGACATGCCGTGCTAGCTCAGGCGCGATCAACACATCTCCTGCAACTATTTCGCATGCATCCAAACCGTCGCACCACTGCGGTTCGAGCGGATCACGCAAGAGCATGGATTGATCAGAAAAACCGAGAGCCGATAGCAATGTGGCCGCCCAACTCCGGACGGATGGAGACGTGGACACGACTGCGACAAGCACCGGATGCGGCGGCCGCTCGCGTCCAAGCAGCAAATCCTGCATAGACTTGAGGCGGATAGTCTTGCTATCGACAGCCTCGAAAGAACGCAGATTTTTCGCCGATGCTTGCGTTACGAGCGCGCAAGAGCTCGAGTTCAGTATACGTGGAGCATCGATGTCGCTTGCGAACGGAATTTCAACGCCCAGCGCCTCGCCGATTTCGGCGGCAAGAATCGCAGCGAGATGAGGATCAGGATCGATGACGATGAAATGTTGCAATTTCACCCCATACGCCAGTTGGATGAACGCCTGCTGTAGCAACTCTAGTGAAAACCCCCGCGCTAAGCCCTCCTGGAAACAACTGCGTGCGAACGCTTCGGCGCTGCCTAGAGATGTGCCGTTGAAATCAAGCTGACGAACGTAAACGCCGCTGCCGCGTCTTCTCTTTAGCCAACCGCGCTCCACCAAAACGCGATAGACAGCGCTCACGGTGTTGGGATGCAACTTGAGTTGCCGCGCGAGAGCACGGACGCTGGGTAACTTTTCACCCGGTGTTAGCCTTCGGCTCAAGATACCGAGCACGAATTGCGCACTCAGCTGCTCCTGGATAGGTGTGCCCGTATCGCGAGCGAGCCAGAGGCGGATCATGCAGCAAGCTTATTGTAAGCATGCTGCACCATCCGCAGTGCGGCATGTGGCGACGCATTCTTTGCCCGTACAAACTACAGCTTTCATAAGCGGCCTTTCGTTCTTTAGACCGGGCGCCGAATGGCTCCCCGCTCCAAAGTTGTCACCAGTGCGGACGCAAATGTTCATTACTGGCGCATTATCCTGCGCAGCTATATTGCGCGCACGGATTATCTGAATCATGTCACGAGTAACGTCGGAACGCAGATGTGCCGACTGCACACCAAGCATTTAGCTCGCTGATGACTTGGGAACTAAACGTGCAATCGCATCCGTGCGCGATCAAAAAATAGCAGTTGACTCGGAGGATCGCAGCAACATCATCGCTGACCAGAAAACGCCTAACGGTCAGCGATGGCGGGGCAAAGACAGCGGCTGTACAAGCAGCCGCTGTTGAGATCCAAGAACTCTTTATTCGTTTGCTAGAGGCGAGCGACGCGGTTCAACCGCGCAAGCTTCAGTGTCCATGTTCTAGATCCCCGTTGAAGTGGCCATTGGGTGTATGGCTCGCTTCTTCCGGCGTAGTGCCGGCTTGGCCTGAATACACGGAGCCGAGAGCCAGTTGGGCATCGCTCGCCTCGTGACCGCAGAGCTTTTTGTGTTCAATTCAAACCGCTCTTGCACTCTGCACGACATTACACGCCTTCAAGAGCAATTGCATTGCCGCAGTTGTTATTCCCGGTTCTCGTGACTCTTTACGAATTCAAGAATGTCAAAACGCTTGACTTCGCGATCGGGGAAAAAACTATTAATTGCGGCCTGTTCGTCGTCAAAAATTTCGAACACCGTGGTTAACTTTGTCAAAATAAGAAGCTGCGCGCTGCGCTTTGAAAGATTCAAAAGCTTCATAGTGCCTCCCATATCTTCGGTGGCTGAGTGTCCAATCACCAAGGTTCCGAGACCCGTGCTGTCGATATATTCCAGATCTTTCATATTTAAAATGATTTGGTTTTTCTTCTGAGTCTGCAGGTGATCGAAGGTGCGGCGCAGGTCAGAGGCGTCGGGACCAAGAACAAGGCGACCCGATAGATCGAGAATAACGATCCCCTCGATCTCACGCTGTTGAACGCCTAGGGGCATAATAGTGATCTAACCACAGCGAATGATTGCAACCGGAGTTCCGGCGAGAAATCCTACATGGAGCGACAGGGTTGTGGATAAAGTGAGGATTGCTGTTCTGACCGCCGGTATCAAGCAGGGAGTGAAAAAAGCTTGTTTACGTACGCACTGAACGCGCTTCTTCAAGTACAAGTTCCGGGCATAACAGAGCGCCGCATTACCGACATCTTTAAGCCGCTTGCCACGCCGGGCGAAGCGGAGCGTCAAGCTGCTTTTCTGACGTTGGCAATTACCGGAGCAATTTTTATCGTAGTCGGCGGTTTGATTATTTACACAGTATGGCGTTTTCGACGGCGTGCTGACGACGACAGCCGTCAAGAGCCCCCGCAGGTGTATGGCAGTAACCAAATAGAAGCAGCCTGGACAATTATTCCAATCCTGATCGTTTTCGTTTTAATCGGCGTTTCGGCCCGAGTAATTGCTAGCGTGCAGAACGCGAGCCCCCCGCCGAAGGCTCTTAAAATCAGATTGATTGGACATCAATGGTGGTGGGAAGTCCAATATCCAGATTACGGAATTGTGACAGCAAATGAAATTCACGTTCCTGCAACGCCTGATGGAAAGAATGCAACTTATCTGGAACTGACCAGCGTGGATGTGATCCACAGCTTTTGGATACCTCAACTGGCCGGAAAGATGGATTTAATTCCGAACCGGACAAATTACATGTGGATTGATCCTCGCGAACCCGGAGTTTACGTGGGTAATTGTGCCGAATATTGCGGAACGCAGCACGCCAATATGCTGCTGCGTGTCATTGCGCAGGCGCCACAAGACTTTAAAACTTGGACGCTGGGACAGCAGCAGCCGGCGGGAAATGACGCCCAGGCGAGTGGAGCTAAAGCGATGTTCAATTCTTTAGCATGCGTCAACTGCCACCTAGTTCGCGGCACACCCTCAGTTGGGAAATTTGGACCTGATCTCACTCACTTGATGAGCCGTCAGACGATTGGCGCGGGAGTGCTGGTGAATGATGCAAAGAACCTTCGAGCCTGGGTGAATGATCCACAAGAGGCGAAGCCCGGATGTTTTATGCCCAGCATGAAATTAACTGACCATGAGCTGGACGAAGTCGTGTCTTATCTGCAGTCGTTGAAGTAGTTGGAGGCTATGGCAACCATTGACTACCCGCTAGATCGGCCCGAACCAATAGCGCCCGAATTCTCGTTTTCCGAGACGCTTTATAACTGGGTCGCCACCGTGGATCACAAGCGTCTGGGACTCATGTACGTAGTGTCCGCGCTGTTCTTCCTTGTGGTCGCTGGCATTATGGCGTCAGTAATTCGGTTGCAATTAGCGGTGCCCAATAACCATGTTGTAGGTCCCGACACTTTTAACCGGCTCTTCACCATGCATGGAACCACCATGGTGTTTCTAGTCGGGATGCCGATGGTGGCCGGTTTTTCCAATTATCTGGTGCCGTTGATGATTGGTGCCCGCGACATGGCGTTTCCACGCTTGAACGCTTTCGGCTTCTGGATTTTTCTGCTGGGCGGGTTTCTTCTGTACTTCAGTTATATCGGAGGAGGGGGACTTTCGGGCGCGGGATCGGCTCCAGATGTCGGTTGGTTTGCATACGCGCCGCTTACTTCGAAGGCGTTTTCGCGCGGAGCGGCCACGGACTACTGGGCATTAGGCGTTTTGGTCTCAGGCGTCGGCAGTATAGCGAGTGCCATCAATGTGATCGCGACTGCGTTTTGCTTACGCTGTCCGGGAATGACGCTGAGCCGGATGCCAATGTTCGTCTGGGTCATGGTTGTGGATTCATGGATAATTCTGGTGGCGCTGCCGCCTCTATCCGCCGCTCAAATCATGCTGGAACTGGACCGGAATTTGGGTGCGAATTTTTTCGACACACAGGCTGGCGGATCGGCAGTGCTTTGGCAGCATTTGTTCTGGATCTTTGGCCACCCGGAAGTCTACATCCTGATCTTTCCCGCGTTTGCAATTTTGTCGGAAGTAATTCCGATTTTTTCACGGAAACCGCTGTTCGGCCGGCCGGCGATGGTGGGAGCAGTGGTTGCCATCGGGTTCATCAGTCTTGGCGTTTGGGCTCACCACATGTTTGCTATCGGCATGACCTCGTGGTCTAACACGTTTTTTGCGGCATCGAGCATGCTGGTTGGAGTACCGACAGGCATAAAGATTTTCAACTGGACGGCAACGATGTACGGCGGAAAGCTACGAATGCGAACGCCGTTGCTGTTCTGTATCGCATTTCTTCTGCAATTTCTCGTGGCGGGCCTAACGGGGATCATGCTCGCTGTTGCACCATTCGACTGGCAACTTCACGATTCGTATTTTGTGGTGGCGCACTTCCACTTCACGCTGATCGGAGGACTAGTGTTTGGATTGTTTGCCGGGATGTACTACTGGTTTCCGAAAGTTTCCGGCAAGATGCTGAGCGAAACGCTGGGGAAGTGGCATTTCTGGCTGTTTTGTATCGGCTTCAACATGACGTTTATTACGCTGCACTTCGCCGGACTTTTAGGTATGCCGCGACGCATCTATACGTACTATCCCGGCCGCGGGTGGGACACCTTGAATCTCGTTGCGTCGCTAGGCGTGATCCCGCAGGCAGCCGGCCTGCTTTGTTTTGTTTGGAACATCGTCAGGTCTTCGTTACGCGGAGCACCCGCGGGTGACGATCCATGGGACGGCTGGACGTTAGAATGGGCGACACCATCGCCGCCGCCGGAATATAACTTCGAGAAACTTCCGGTTGTGCGCAGCAGTCGGCCTTTGTGGGATTTGAAACATCCGCAGGACCCGGATTGGAAATTCGAATAGTCGCATGGCCGAAGACACAGTTATCACCGCCGATGCGCTTCAGATGGAGCGCACATGGACACTGCCCGATCGAGGAACGGTCGGCGTCATTTTCCTCATCATCACCGAGACCGTGCTGTTCAGCATGTTTGTCGCCGCGTATCTGATCTATATCGGCAAAAGCTTGACCGCACCGTTTCCGAAGGATGTCCTGGAGCGGCCTTATTTTGCCAGCATCTGCCTCTTTTCAAGCAGCGCAACGATTGTATTCGCTGAACACGCGCTGAAGAAAAGCAAGTTAGGAATATTCAAGCTTTGGTGGCTGGTGACGATCCTGCTGGGCGGCTATTTCCTGTTTGCGACCGGAACCGAGTGGCACAAATTGATTTACGAAGACCACCTGACCATCAGTACCAATCTATTTGGCACTACCTTTTATTCCCTCGTCGGCTTGCATGCAAGCCACGTGATCGTGGGTTTGATTTTCCTGCTTATCGTGTTTGTTACAACGATGCTCGGATTTCCGATTCATACGCAGGAAAGACGCGTGAAGTTTCTTTCCTGGTATTGGCACTTCGTCGATGCTGTATGGGTTGTGGTGTTTACGGTGGTCTACATCATAGGTCTGAAAAGTTAAGGGATGACGCACGAAGAACATCATGGCGAAGCCGGTGAACGAACACAACAAGATTCGATTGTTCTGCCCGCGCCCACGTTTTGGCCATTAGTCGCCGCGTTTGGCATCACGCTGCTTTTCGCTGGTATTGTCACGCAGTGGGTGGTCGGCGTAGTCGGCTTGATCATTGGGGTTCGAGCGGCGTTCGGCTGGTGGCGCAATGTCATTCCACATGAAGAACACGAGGAAGTACCCATCGATCCAGCATTGCGTCCGGCTCCCATTCTGGTGGAAGAACGGTCTGTCGTGCGCCTACGAGCGGGCGAGGCAGGACATCGAGTTCGCATTCCAGAACGGATTCATCCATATTCTTCGGGATTGTGGGGCGGGCTGGCGGGCGGAGCGGCGATGGCCGGTCTCGCCTGTTTGTACGGACTTATCGCGCAGCACAGCATCTGGTACCCGGTTAACTTACTCGCCGGAGTGGTCATTCCTGGAATGGGGAACGAAACCATCGAGCAGTTACGAACCTTTCAGCCGCTAGCTTTTTTCGCGGCGCTGATTGGGCACATTATTATTTCGATTCTCGTCGGCATTGTCTATGCAGTCATCTTGCCGATGTTCCCAAAATACGCGCCATTCTGGGCAGGAATTTTGATGCCTATTTTTTGGAGCGGCTTGGTGGCGACGACCTTGAGCGTGATCAATCCGGTCATGAATCAACGCATTAGTTGGCCATGGTTCGTGGTCGCGCAGCTTGGATTCGGGCTGGTGGGCGGATACTTTATTGCCCGCAGCACAAGTATTCGCACAATGCAAAGTTGGACACTGGCGGAGCGAGCTTTTATGGAAGCGCCGGGATTGCATTCGCCGGGCGAGGAAAATCGCGAATGAGGCAGTGGCGAAACAGCCTGCTTTCCGATTTTTGCCGGAGTTGCTCATGGCATGTGTGTCCTCTTGTCGTTTTGTTATTGTGTGCAGCCGCCTGTGATCCGCCGGGAAAGCCGAAAGAGGAACCAGTCAGCAGACGCGAGATCATGGATTTTCGCACGCTTTTCAATTCTAATTGCGCCGGCTGCCATGGCGCGGATGGCAGAAATGGTCCTGGGCGTCCGCTGAACGATCCGCTATATCTAGCGATCATTCCTAAAGAAGAGTTGCAGAAGACCATCGCGAATGGGCGCCAGGAAACGGGCATGCCCGCATGGGCGATAAGTCAAGGAGGTCCACTGACGGACCGGCAAGTTTCCGCGCTGGTCAATGGGATTGAGCAGAACTGGGCAAAGCCGGTTAACTTCAGAGGCGCGCCGGTTCCTTCCTATAGCGGAAGCAACGCAACTGGCAATGCGGACCATGGAAGAAAGTTGTTCTTGAGAGATTGCTTTGCGTGTCACGGGCAAGGCGCACCCATTGGACCCGTGACAGATGCTACCTATTTATCGCTTGTCAGCGACCAGCTTTTGCGCACCGCAATTATTCAGGGGCGGCCTGACTTGGGAATGCCCGATTATCGAATGTTGAATTTGGGCCATGCCTTGGCGGATCAGGACATCACCGATATCGTGGCGTTTCTGGCCTCGAAGCGGCCTATTACTCCAAACGTGCAGAATCTTCATACCAACGAAAATGGCGCCGGACAATCCGGCCCTATTGCAAAGGGCAACGAGGGCAGCGGCAACGGGCCGGCTGGTCCAGCACAGCGGCAAAACGAACGCAATAAAGGAAAGGGAAGCAGCAGCCAAAGAGGCGTGAAATGACGCGAACTGACCCGGAAAAAAACAAGGGCAAACAGAATACTTTGGATCCGAGCCGGCGGGACTGGCTGTTTACCGCGGGAGTTGCGCTTAATGTTGCCGCAGGATTGTTGCTGGCGGTTCCGCTGATTGGCTTTGTGTTCTCCAGCTTTGTCGAAAGAAAAGATCCCCGGAGTTGGATTTCATTGGGACCGCTGGATGCATTTCCGGAGAACGCGACGCGCATTGCGACATATCGCAATCCATACACGCGACCATGGGATGGACAAACTGCCGATATTCCGTGCTGGGTGCGCCGGCTCCAGGGCAACCAATTCCAGGTATTCGCAATCAACTGCACGCACCTGGGCTGCCCGGTGCGATGGTTTCCGGAATCGGGATTGTTTCTGTGTCCATGTCATGGTGGAGCTTACTACGAAGATGGGGCTCGCGCCGCGGGACCGCCGCCGCGAGGATTATTTCAATACACGTACAAGGTGGAGAACGGAGCGCTGTGGGTGAAAGGCGGCGAGATGCCGACGTTGTCAAACCCGGTTTAACCGGAGACCATTCATGAATTGGCTACGAAAGAGCGCGGTTTGGTTGGATGACCGGCTGCACTTGACCGCCTTGTACGCTTCGACGGCGGGACATCAAGTGCCGGCGAGCGCAGGAAGCTGGTTTTACGTTTTCGGCAGCGCGACTCTTCTGTGCTTCATCATTCAGGTGATTTCCGGCGCGTGCCTTGCCTTCGTTTATATTCCTTCAACAAACGAAGCGTATACAAGCCTTCAATATCTGAATCACGCGCAGTTCTGGGGTTGGTATCTGCGGGCTGTGCATTATTGGGGCTCAAACTTCATGGTGGCCATTATGACGGCGCACATGATTCAGGTTTTTCTCTTTGGCGCCTACAAATATCCGCGTGAGCTCACCTGGGTGAGCGGCATTTTTCTGCTCATATTTACTTTGGCGATGGCGTTCACAGGCCAGGTTATGCGCTTCGATCAAGACGCGTATTGGGGCCTGACGATTGGGGCGTCCATCACGGGCCGCGTGCCGCTGATTGGCGCACAATTGGTTCACGTGCTGCTCGCCGGGCCGATTATAGCCGGCGAAACGCTGTCGCGATTTTTTACGCTTCACGTGTTTATCATTCCTGGGCTGATTATCGCGATCGTAAGCATGCACCTGCGGCTGGTACTGACCAAGGGAATCAACGAGTATCCCCGGCCGGGACATCAAGTTCGGAAATCGACATACGACGCTGAGTACTCGGAGATCCTGCGAAAAGAAGGCGTGCCATTTGTGCCCCACGCAGTCGGCAAAGATTTGATTTTTGCGGCCATTGTGATTGCTGGAATTTTAGGATGCGCGTTGATCTTTGGCCCCAAGGGACCAATGGGGGTGCCGAATCCGACGCTGGTCGATACAAATCCAAGGCCAGACTTCTATTTCCTGGCGATTTTTGCCGCGTTTGCCTTGCTGCCGGACTGGATGGAGGTCGTCGTGCTGTTCGCGGCGCCGGCGGTGATGATTCTTTTCCTGCTGGCCTTGCCGTTCATTTCAGGCACCGGCGAAAAAAGCGCCGGCAGGCGTCCGGTCGCCGTGCTATCGGTCATATTTATTTTGCTGGTTGTTGGTGTCTTGGCATACATGGGCGACACGTCGCCTTGGTCGCCGCAAATGGACGCCTGGAGCAGTGAGCCGATTCCGGTGCAGTTCGTCAAGGGCCGTACTCCGCTTGAACTTCACGGGGCGGTGGTATTTCAGAACAAACAGTGCCGCAATTGCCACTCACTAGGCGGCGAAGGCGGCGAGCGCGGACCTGCATTGGACGCTGTCGCAACGCGATTGACGAAGCCTGAGATGATCCGGCAGGTGATACAGGGAGGCGGCAACATGCCGGCTTACGGTAAAAAGCTGAGTCCTGCGGAGGTGGAGGCCCTGGTGTCCTTCATGCAAACGCTCACGCCAAAGACCCGGCAGCCGGCGGTGCCATCGGATGAGCGTGAGAATAAGCTGCCGCGAGACATCGCCATCATTGTGCCGCTGCGCGTAAAGAGCGGCAATCGTGCTGTGCATTGAAAATTCCTAGTGTGAAGCAGTAGAGCAGTGAATTCCGCTGGCGCCGCGGCGCTTACATCCTGGAACCTAAAGCCCGTTTCCATTGCCTTGTTGGTGGCGCTGGGTGTCGTGTATCTGCGCGGATGGCTGCGCGGGCGGCGTTTGGTGCGCGGCGAGCATGACCGAGAGCGATTGGCCGCCTTTGCTGCCGGACTGCTTTTACTGTTTGTGGCGACAGAGTCTCCGCTGGACTTCTTCGACAATCTGTTTCTGGCGGCGCACATGGCGCAGCACCTGCTGCTGATGATGTTTATTCCGCCATTGATTCTTTTTGCTCGTCCGACGCTTCCGCTGCTGCGTGGTTTGCCCAAGGCCTTCGTCAAAGAGGGGCTTGCGCCATTCTTGGCATGGCCCGTTGTCAAGCGAGCATTTAGTTTTCTGGTT
>DASREJ010000103.1:0-3189 GCA_035652115.1 Bryobacteraceae bacterium | reverse complement strand
TCCAATCAATGCAACATTGTTGCCATTCACCTTAGGCGAATAGTCAAATATGTTTGTCAGTTCGGGAGGTCCTTGGCCTATGCAGCACGCAAGCGGCATTCCGTGGACGTTGCCGCTAGGGCTAGATTCGGGTGTATTCATGTCCGCGTGCGCGTCGATCCAGATCAACCCGAGTTTCTCGCCTCGTTGGCGGTGATGGTGCGAGACGCCCGCGACGGTACCTGCCGCAATGGAATGATCCCCTCCCAAAACAAGTGGAAATTTTCCACTGGAGAGTACGCTCTCTACCATCGCCGCGAGCTTCGCGCAGCTCTTTGCAATTTGAGGAAGGTATTTTGCATTCTCGGCGCCAGTGGGCGTGCTTTCTTGTTGTGCAACCGAGACGTTCCCCAAATCCTCTACTTGATAGCCCAGAGATGCCAGGCGGGTGTTCAATCCAGCCAAGCGCAATGCCGATGGACCCATATCGACTCCGCGCCGTCCTGCTCCTAAATCAAGTGGCGCGCCCAATATCGATATTTCGGAATGAACCATTCGCTGGCAGCGTACGTTTTCAGGGACGCGTTCGGTACAACATGCGCGGATACGGAATCGTCTCCCGTAGGTGCTCGACGCCGGTCATCCAGGCAGTAAACCGCTCCACACCCATGCCGAACCCGCCGTGCGGTACAGATCCAAAACGGCGCAGATCCAGATACCAGTTGAAGGCCTCGGGCGGTAGGTTGTGTTCTGTCAGGCGTTGTTCTAACAATGCCAGATCGTGTATTCTTTGGCCGCCGCCGACGATCTCGCCATACCCTTCCGGCGCGAGAATATCGACGCCAAGCGCCACCTCAGGCCGCTGCTCGTCCGGCTGAAAGTAGAATGCCTTGATCTCGGTGGGATAACGATCCACCATCACCGGACGGTCAAAATCCTGAGTTAACAGGGTTTCATCGGCATTCCCGAAATCGCCGCCCCATTGAATTTCACTGCCCTTTGACTGCAGAATCTTGACGGCTTCGTCATAGCTCATTCGCGGAAACGGCGCCTTAATGCTGCTCAGTTTCGAGACGTCCCGTTCCAAAATTCTCAGCTCTTCCTGCCGGTTCTCCAGCACGCGTCCGGTGACGAAGACAATCAGCTCTTCCGCGACGCGTTTTACCTCTTCCAGGTCGGCGTACGCCATCTCTGGCTCAACCATCCAAAACTCGGTCAGGTGCCGTCGCGTTTTTGATTTCTCGGCCCGAAATGTCGGGCCAAAACAATACACTTTGCCGAACGCCATCGCATCGGCTTCGTTGTAAAGCTGTCCCGACTGCGTCAGGTAAACCTTTTCATCTTCGAAATAATCCACTTCGAACAAAGTGGTTGTGCCCTCGCATGCGGCCGGCGTGAAAATCGGCGTATCCACCAACGTGAATCCGTGGGAATCGAAATAGTCGCGGATGCCCTTAACCACCTCATGGCGAATGCGTATCGCAGCGTGTTGACGTCTGCTGCGAAGCCACAGATGGCGGTGGTCCATCAGGAAATCGACGCCATGGTCCTTCGGAGTAATTGGATAAGGATGCTCTTCGCTGACTCGTTGCACTACCTCGGCATTGGTAACGTCCAATTCGTAGCCGCCTGCTGCCCGGGCCTCTGCACGAACCTTGCCTGTGACAATGACCGAACTTTCCTGCGTCAGGTTTTTTAGCGCGTCAAACAACTGCTCCGGCAGGCTGCTTTTGAGGGCCACGCATTGAATCATCGCGCTGCCGTCGCGAATGATCGGGAAAACAATTTTGCCCGATTTGCGAAGGTTATAAAGCCAGCCGCGAATTTGAACTAACTGGCCTTCGTATTTGCTTATGTCTCTCAGCTCAATTGACACAGGAGCCGCAGCCGAATCGTCGGTTTTATGACTCGCCGCTGCTTCCGTTGTTTCGATTTCACTACTCATGTAGGTGTGAATAACTTTTTTTTAGTAAGTCTTCCGCTGCGCGTTTCGCTTCTTCAATCGGATGCTCCATATCCGGCGGTTCCCTCAGTTCCAACATCAGCGGATACTGCTCGGCGCGCGAAGCCAGCGTCTGCATCGCCTTAGACCAATCGATAGTGCCCTTGCCTGGAAAAAGATGCTGATCCTCTTCGCCATTGTTGTCGTGGATGTGGGTAGAACGAATTCTCGGCTTCATCAATTCGAATTCATCTAACATCTGGCCGGTCATATGTGCATGACCGATATCGAAACAGTAGTTCAGATTTAGGTGCGTTTCCCCAAGAAAATAATTCAGGCGTTCCGCGGTGGAAAGCGCGTTCGGTGTGTTTTCCAGCAGCACCTCCACCCCGCGCTGGCTCGCAAACACTTTGATCTCTTCGAGCGAAGAAAAAGCGCCGTCGAACTTGCGTTCATCGAACTCCTGGCCGGCCACGCCAATATGTTGGATCAGATAGCGAAAAGGAACCGTTTCCGCAATCTCGACCGCTCGTTTAATCTCGTCCACCATCTTGATGCGTTTTCCCTTTACGGGCTCCGTAATGTCGATGATGGCTTGCGGGCCGGACCGGCCCCAGAAATCGTCGTTGTACATCGGTGAGTGCAATGAATGTAGTTTCAGTTGCGAATCCCGAAACCAATGTCCCAATTCGGTGATTTGCGCGTTATCGCGATAGTCAATGTGTTGCCTGGCACAAAAAATTTCGACAGCCGGAAAGCCGGCGTCCCAAACCCGCTCCAGCCAAACTGTCGTCAAACGATGTTTTACGAAGAGATGCGTCGAGAGTACAAGCTGCATTTAAAAAGTTCTTGAGTGAAATGGCCTCGATCGTTGATCGAGCCGAGCTAATATGCGGCAACCTTGCCGTGATAACGAGACTCTGTCCCGCCTTCCAGGATGCCATTGTGGTTCACCACAGCTTCGACCCGCGCGACACCTTCGATCGGCTTAATGTCATAGCCCATCTTTTGCAATGCCTGTTCCGTCACCGGAGCAAACCCAGCCGTGAGGTACAGAATATCCGGTTTCCACTGTTCATGAAAACGCGGCAAATCGACCGCATCTTGTGGATTCATGTGGAAATCGAGAATGTCCAATATCACTTCCGCAACACCGGTTGTGATTCTCGATCCGCCAGGCGCGCCCACCACCATGGCCAGCTTATTGTCTCTCGTGATGATCGTTGGCGTCATCGACGAAAGAGGACGCTTGCCCGGTTCAATCGCAT
>DASREJ010000102.1:0-8964 GCA_035652115.1 Bryobacteraceae bacterium | reverse complement strand
TCGAGGCGTTGCCGGAAGAGAACCGCAACCGCGATGAGTAGGATCGCGAAGAACAGGGCGTAGCTCGCCGTCAGGCGGAAGCGGAGTCCGCGAGTGAGACGGCGGAGATCGCGCTTGCGGAGCACGTTTATACCTGCGGGCCGGGCATGTGGTCGGCGGGCGAGGGTCCGCCGGGGCCGGCCGGTTTATCCGGCGCGTCGATCATGTAGCCGATACCGCGCACGGTCTGGATCAGTTTGACCGGATACTTGTCGTCGATCTTGCTGCGGAGATGGCGGATGTACACGTCCACGATATTCGTGAGGCCATCGTAGTCCATATCCCAAACGTGCTCGACGATCATGGTGCGGCTGAGTGGACGCCCGCGATTGCGCATCATGTATTCGAGGATGCTGAACTCTTTAGGTGCCAACTCGATGTTTTCGTTACTGCGGGTGACTTTGCGGCGGATACAATCCAGCGTCAAATCACCAACCTGCAGCTTTTCGGGCGTGGGCTGACCGCGACGCAACAGTACACGAGCCCGAGCCAGTAGTTCCACAAACGCAAACGGTTTCACCAAATAGTCGTCAGCACCCTGTTCGAGACCTTTTACACGATCATCGACAGAATCTCTGGCGCTAAGAATAAGAACGGGCGGAATGGTCTTGCGATTTTTTATTTTTTGCAAGACCTCAAGGCCGTCGACATCGGGTAGACCGAGATCGAGAACGACTAGATCATATTCGGTGGAGTGAACCCTTTCGATGGCATCACTGCCCGAGTGAACAACGTCCACCGCGTAGCCGGCACTTTGTAAGCCGCGCGAAAGGAAATCGGCAATTCGCTTTTCATCTTCGACAACGAGTACACGCATCGTAACTGAAGGACCGCTGACTAAAGTCTAACCAAGTCGTAATCGTTGGGGAAGTGCTGACTAATCGCCAGAGGCACGGCGCGGTTGCGGGACGGGTGAAGGTTTGAACATGGCCCATAGAGCTTTACCGCGCTGTTGACCGATGGAAATAGCGGTCATTAGGACCAGCAGGAGCGCCGTGAAGATAAGCACCTGACGTACCGAAAGGCCTTCTTTCCATATGCCGAACCAGCGGCCGTAGACGAGCTCGATATGGACCCAATAGACGATAAGAGACGTGGTGCCAAGCTGGCGGAAGAGACTCCACCGCTGCGGAGCCGCCAAATTCACCCAAAGCCAAGCTACTGCGAGCATGGCCAGGACGACGCCGAGCTTGATCAGAATGAGAGCGGGACTATTGAGCCAGAACTCGCTTTTCTGATAGATGGAATACGGCATATTGCCGAATTCGTGCGCGACGAGTGCCACGCCTACGCCGACGGCTAGGAACCAAAGCATGGCGCGGCCGAGATCCTCATGCTTCAGCGTTCGAATGATGCTGCCCGCAACCATGCCGAAAGCGAGGAACGAAGCCCATGGAAAAAATCCGAAGTAGTTATAACTCGGGAAGAAGTACGAACGAAGCAACCAGGGAACGGAAGACGAATCGATCATGCTCACAACGGGCGCGAGTCCGGCGATGACGAGACCCAGCACAGTGCAGAGGCGAATGCGCTCTTTTGTAGTGAACACTGCCATGGGCGCCAACAGCAGCATCGCCATACCCATGCAGTTCAAAATGTCGACTTTGAGAAGTTCACCGGCCGGACTCGTAGGGAAACCAAAGATGTAGAGCTGAATGCGAAACAGAAAAGCTATGAGAAACAAATACCGTGAGCGCTTCAGCGCGGCGACTACTTTCTGCCATCCGGAACCGCCCTTGCGCTCTTGACTGTCCATCAAAAATGCGAAGGTGATGCCGGTCAAAAAAAGAAAAATCGCCGGAGGCATGCCGCCGAGGAATTGCGACAGCATGAAGGGGCTTTGAGTACGAAGATCTGTCCGGGTAAATGAATCGAAGGTGTGACCCTGGATCATGATCACCGCGGCCAAGCCACGTGTCCAGTCGATAAAGGCTAGACGTCCGGAATTGTTAGTTTGAGCCGCCATCGCTGCGAAAATCAGATTCGCGCAGGGTACGTTAACCCTGCTTCTTGACTCCGGAAGGCAACTTCATCTCCAAAGTTCCGTGGATGGGCGGATTGATGACGATATTTGAATAAGTAACCTTGCGCCAATTGCCGGAAGGCTCGTAAAACTGTTGTTGTACGGGGTTTGCAGCGTCGGTGGGAATCCAAACTTCAATCTTGGACAGGCGCCCTGCCACCGTCGGATCCTTGGGAATAAGTAGCAGTTTTGAGGCGTCATGCCCGGCAACATTTTCAGTGCCCTGCAGCGTAACGGTATAGCCTTGCGCCAATTCTTTGCCGGATGAACCAAAACCAAGAAGAAGAAATTCATTCAGAACGTTCGTATTCTTACCGATGTCGTAATCCTGGTAGGTATTCATTTTGGGCCAGTAGATCCTAACGACCTTGCCTAAGAATCCGATGACGCGGTCGGGAAAGGTCAGGACCGCTCGCACTTGCTTCGCCTTTTGCATTTGCAAGCTGCCTTTATCGGTGGTGCGGTCGTCGATGATCTTTTGATACTCGACCATATCCACGTCGGCGGACATGGAATGAAAGTTCGGAGCTGCTTGATCCATGCGAGCCAAAATGGCATCCAAAGCTGGATCTGCATATAGAGAGGTGGCGAATATCGCGAGACACAATCCCGCTACAACAGTTTTCATTTTCCTGATGATGAAGACGCTAATTTTAAGGAGCGGTATACGCGATAAAGCCTTTTATCTCCTGCTCCGCTTCGTCGCGAATGGGCTCGACACGTACCACGTGCCAGGATTTTCCCGTGCGCTTACGGATGAGGCTTTCGGCGCGAGGAGCACGCTGACCCTCGGGCAGGCCGGCAAGTAGATCCGTGGCGATAAAGACGCGGTTTGAACCGTGCAGGGATGACATCAAAATGACACTTGAGGCTTTAGGCTGATCGTGAAACCAATCGCGAGGAGTTAAGAAAATAAACGCAAGAATGAGGCCGACGACGATGTCATATTGCCAGGATGCCCTGGCGAAATCCCAAAAAATGAGGCGCTGGCCCAAACTCCGCGGACTATGTGGATCAGCTTGAACCACAACCAAAGTCTAACATTTGGTTAGTACTTTCGCATAATCGCGAGAACCTTGCCCTGAATTTGAAGTGCCGCCGGATCCACCATGATGGGAGTCATAGACGAGTTGGCGGGCTGTAAGCGGACGCGGCCGTCAGGCTCGGAATAATAGCGTTTCAGGGTAGTTTCAGTGCCGCCAACCAAGGCGACGACGATATCGCCATTCTTGATTGAACTTGTTTGTTCTACCAGGACAAAATCGCCACTGCAGATATGATCCTCAATCATGGATTCGCCGCGAACTTCGAGCGCAAAGGTGTTCGGTGCGCCTACGAAATCGGCAAAATGCAGCGTTTCGGGATTTGGAATTGCTTCAACAGGTACACCAGCGGCGATGCGTCCTAGTAATGGCACCGAGGGAGCGCCTTGGGGGCGCCGAGCTTTTTCCTCCGCGAAATAGCGGTCGCCAATTTCAAGAGAGCGGCTGTGATTATAGCTGCGGCGCAAGTATTGCTTGGCTTCGAGCGCTTGTACGTGCTTATGGACCGTGGCAAGGGATGCCAAGCCAAGGCCAGAGGCCATTTCCTCGTAACTCGGGCTATATCCGTGTTGATCGATGAACTTGGATAAAAACTCCATCACTTCTTTCTGTCTACGCGTTAGTGCCAAGGCAGCTCTCCTGATACGAAGTATGGGCGAATAAAGGTCGAAAGTCAACAAGCATACGATAACCCTAGCGAACACACATTAGAAGCAGGCTGGCGGCGAATGATGGAAGAATTTTGATGAGTAATTTCCCGCACTGAAAATAGGACACTGCCGGAGCGTTCCCACGATCTATATCGTGATGGGATGGAATGGCTAAACGGGTTTTGCTCTACGTCGAGGACGAGGACGCCGCGGCCTTTCTTTTAGAGACGGCACTTCAAGAGGCGCACCTCGAAGTGGAGTTGCACCGCGTGGCCGACGGAGAACAAGCACTGGCCTTTTTAGCGCACTCAAACGGCTACAAAGAATCGCCCGAGCCGGATCTCGTTCTACTCGATCTAAATTTACCGAGGAAGACCGGCTTCGAGGTTTTAGCCGAGATGCAGCATGCCGACCACCTGCGAAAAGTCCCAGTGGTGGTGTTTACGTCGTCGGCGCTGCCAAAGGACCGCAAGCGCTCGCTGGCGCTTGGCGCGCGGGAATACATTACCAAACCGCAAACTTTCGATGCTTTAGTAGGCGTGCTGAAATCTACTTACTTACGGATGAACGACTCCAGGCGCAGCGCGACGATCTAGCGTTAGTTGACGATCTAGCGTCAGTTCATGTTCATTCCGCACATGCCGCCTTGGCACATGCTGGAGCCGCACATTCCCTCACCGCAGTCTGCTATTGACTTAGCGCTCGCGGCCGCGGCCGAACGCGCGGCAAAAGTGGAGTATTGAGTGGTTAGATGATCCCGACCGCAAGACGGACAGCGGACCGTGTTGGCGTCCGCGCTGCGCCGTACTAATTGTTCAAACTTCGTGCCGCAGTCGTCGCAGGAATACTCAAAGATGGGCATGACCATAAGTTACCAAGTGATCAGCGCAAATTTCTTAACATAGAAGTATGTGGCGCAGAGAGTTTCTGAAAAAAAGTTTGTTCGCCGGCGGAGCACTCGCGCTGAGCGCCGGTTCGGCCTTTAAGGCCCTAGGCAAGAGCGGCTTTGTCAAGATTGTGGAATTCACGGATACGGGCGAGCGAAAGGGAGTTGTAGAAGTGGAAAAAGTGCAGAAGACAGATGCCGAGTGGAAAAAACAATTAACGCCGGAACAGTACGAAGTCACCCGGCAAGGCGGTACGGAGCGCGCCTTTACCGGCAAATATTGGAATAACCACGAACACGGTATTTACCGTTGCGTCTGCTGTGGCAATGCATTGTTTTCCTCCGATACCAAATTTGAATCGGGTACAGGCTGGCCGAGTTTTTGGGCGCCCATAGCCAAAGAAAACGTGACCGACAAAACCGACCTGTCCCTTGGAATGGAGCGGACGGAAGTCCGTTGCGCTAAATGCGCCGCGCATCTGGGACACGTTTTCGAAGACGGCCCCAAGCCGACCGGATTGCGCTACTGCATGAATTCGGCCTCGCTCGATTTTGTAAAGAGCTAGAAACAGCACTTCATTTTGCAGAACACCCTTACCGGCACTCTCCGGTTACACAAAGCTATCCCTTCGCGTTTTTCCAAAGAATCGCGCGACATCATTGTCTATTTGCCCCCGGAATACAATTCCGGCACCGATACACGTTATCCGGTTCTCTATCTGCATGACGGCCAGAACCTATTCGACGCCGCAACAGCGTTTGCCGGCAATGAGTGGGGATTAGATGAACTGGCGGAAGATTTGATCTCCAGCGGCGAAATCGAGCCCTTGATCATTGTCGGCATCTACAACATGGGCACTCAGCGAATGGCTGAATATACGCACGTGCGTGACAGGCGCGGCCGCGGCGGAAGAGCCAAGCAATATGCCAAACTCATCGTGGAAGATTTGAAGCCGTTCATCGATAGCGAATACCGTACGCTTTCCAACGCCGCGAATACGGCTTTGGGCGGTTCTTCCCTGGGAGGACTTGTAACCCTTTATCTGGGATTACGTCGTCCCGATGTGTTCGGCAAGCTTATCGTGATGTCGCCCTCGGTGTGGTGGGCAAACCGCGCCATTTTGCGCGAAATCAAGATGCTCAAGAACAGGCTTCCGCAAAAAATATGGGTGGACATCGGCACTTGCGAAGGCGCTAACCCGGAACATTGCGTGCAAGATGCGAGGATGTTGCGGGACGCGCTGCTGGCGAAAGGCTGGAAGTTGGACGAAGACTTGCGATTCGTCGAAGACGAAGGAGCCGGCCATAACGAGAAAGCGTGGGGCTTTCGGATGGCTGAGGCGCTGAAGTTTTTGTTTCCGCCACAATTCTCGCGTTAACGCAAGCGGCCGGCCACCAGAACAACGCTAACAGAGCGATCGCCAAAATGGCGATCGGCTGATGACGGAAGAACAAGACGTCCAACGCCGAATGCACGGCCCCGCCTGAATCGGTCACACGTGCCAGCAGGGATTGCGACGGGAACGCGAGCAGGCAAACGCACGCTCCCAGCGCGATAGCGAATTTGCGTTGCTGTTGAGACCAGAGTTCGACAAGCGCCGGCCACAGCAGGAGAAATAGCTGTGCATCGTAGTAGCGATGGTAGGCGACCGTTGTGGTCCAGGCGGCGAAAAAGACCAGATCTCGATTGCGGTCGACGTTGCCGGCTCGCCTGCGGAGGATATAGGCGGCAAGCAGCACCGCCGCGAATATCCAAACAATCGCGTCGCGCCAATGAGCGTCTTGAACGAACAGCGCGGTAATGGTCTGGCCGTTCAGGAGTTCGAAGGCCCACGAACTGTTCGGCCCCGGATCGCTTTTTCCGCCCGGCATTGCATTGATGGCGAAGTTGGCCTGCTGCGAATGCCACCAAACCACAAACTGCGCCCAAGTCGAAGCGCGGCCGGCAGCGATAAGTGTGCAAACTGCTGATAATCCGGCTCCGATGAAGAGTGCTTTCCAAATTTTCCATATCAGGAGTGCGCAAACGGCACAAAGTGCGATCTGCGGCTTAATGCAAAGAGCGATGCCAAGCAAAACACCGATCAATCCGTAACGGGTTTCCGGAAGGAATACAATCAATGCGACCGAGCTGCAGACGAGGACACTGGGGTTTTCGTATAGCGAGCCAACATATGCCGGACAGAACAAGAGGGAAAGGCTACAGCAAATCCATTTAGACTGAGGAGACAGCCGTGTCCGGTTGACAATTATCAGCAAGGATGCTGCAAATGTGCCCACCGATAGTAACGACCAGACAACATTTGCAGCAGGCCATGGCAGCCACGCAATGGAAGCGATAAGCGGCATCGCGGAGATGAGATAAAGGCAGGGATTCACATCCTGCTGCCGGATGAGGCTGTCCGGGGCTCCAGCTTGGCGCAACTGATCTTTACGGTCGGCCGCCGGGTAGGGATCTACTCCTACAGTCCACGAGCGAGCCGCAGCGTACAGCGTCGAGAAGTCATAGGCTTTCGAGTAACGGATGGCGCGATAGGGGCCGCGTTGAACAAAAAATCCGAGACAAAACAGAAAGCACAGAAGTAAAGCGATGTTACGAGCGGGCTTGATCTCGCGATCTAAAAACAACGCCGAGCCTATCACATACGCGCATCCGGCGAACTTTGGGCCGCGAGTTTCGTAGCATAAAGAGATATCTCATAACACCTATGGCGTTTTGCACGAATTGCGGAACTCAGTTAGCAGACAATGCGAAGTTTTGTTTGAATTGCGGGCAGGCGGCTGGCGCCGCGAGTGGCGCGGCATATTATCCGCCCGCGCCTCCGGTTGAGCCCTTGCGGTATGACATAGAAGGGCACAACCTGCAGATTGCGCGCGTGCATCTGACACCGAATCAGGAGATCTACGCCGAGGCCGGCAAGATGATCTACAAATCGGCCAATGTCGACTGGGCCACGCGCATGACGGGGCAGTCGATAGGCGATAAGATTATCGGCGCGATTAAACGCAAGCTGATGGGCGAATCGTTATTCTTCACGTATTTCCGAGCGTCCACTGGCGCCGGAGAGGTGGGGTTCGCGGGACATTATCCGGGAAAGATCCAGGTTTTTGAACTTGCGCCAGGACAAACGATTATGGTGCAGCGCGATGGTTTCCTATTTGCGCAGAGCACGGTGACCTTAGACATCGCGCTGGTGAGACGACTGGGTGCCGGGCTGTTGGGCGGCGAAGGATTTATTCTGCAGAAGCTAACCGGGCCGGGAGCTGTATTTGTACATGCGGGCGGCGACCATGTCGATTTCACATTGGGGCCGGGCGAGACACTGCAGGTGCAGACGGGCCACCTGGTGGCGTTTGAGCCGACTGTAAATTACGACATCCAAATGGTGGGCAGCATCCGGACCGCCATCTTCGGCGGCGAAGGCGTATTCCTTACAACGCTTACTGGACCTGGACGCGTGATCTTGCAAAGCATGACGCTGGAACGGCTGCGGCATGAACTGGCGCCGGCTGAGCATCGCGGTTCGGGAGCGGAACAGAATCCACTGGGAGCGATAGCGAGCGGCAACTGGGGAAGCTTCTTTTCTTCCGACGATTAACTCGTGTGCCCCGCGAGTGGGCACGCTTATAGCATGCGCTTTGCAATAGCCGGCAGCGCCGAACGATTCAAACCCGCGGCTTTGCCGAATGGGTGGATGGATCACACGACGTATCAGGCGCAACGGTACATGCCTGTATTGGACGGCCTTCGGGGCATCGCCGTCGTGCTGGTCATTCCGCTGCACCTTCACGAGCCAATGTGGTATTTCCTTTCGGGCTACGCCGGGGTGACGATCTTTTTCGTTTTGAGCGGCTATCTCATCACGAGGCTGGCGCTGCAGGAAGAAGCGAAAACCGGGCAATTGAATGCCCCGGCTTTCTATATCCGCCGTGTCTTCCGAATTCTTCCGCTTTACTACGTGGTCCTGACCGTTTATACCCTGCTTATTCTAGGTCTCCGGTTCTGGCCGACGAAGATTGCGGCATTCCGCTCCGCGCTTCCCTATTACCTTAGTTTTTTCCAAGAGATTCCTTATTGGAAAGCGGCCGCGACTCATGAACTACCGTTTTTTCATAGCTGGTCCCTTGGGGTCGAAGAGAAATTCTATATTCTCTGGCCGCTGCTGATGATTTGTACGGCACGCGCGAGAAAGAGTGTTCGGTTGGCATCCGTGTTGGCAGGCGCAGTTCTTTTTGTTATTCAAGGTATCGCTTCGGAGAATCAACCGACCTATCATCTCGAAGATTACGGATTCATCCTTTTTGGCGTCTTCTTGGCCTTGT
>DASREJ010000101.1:0-15383 GCA_035652115.1 Bryobacteraceae bacterium | reverse complement strand
CCGAGAACGGGAAGTGGCGCTTAGCTTCCACCACGGCCGCTCTATTTAGAAAGTGTTCAGCCGAAGATTAGTGATCGACACTATCGCACTCGGACGGTTGAGCAATCGCCACCCATTGGCCCCACTCGGAGCCGCGATCTCGTGCAAGTATGCGAATTCTCTGGTTGGATTTCTCCAACCTTAGCTTCCAGAATTGCCATCCCGAATCTCCGTTTTGCATAGGGATACTGCGCATTATGGCGCCGGAATCGGCGTCCAGAATTTGGATAGAAGCATGATCTATAAAAAGGCCGTGTAAAACAGGTACAAGCAAGCAGCCCGTGCTAGGGGCAGGGAAGATCGACGATTCAATCTGTCCTTGATTATGATCGTCGACGCTCCAACTGCCGTAGATAGCGCTGCGCGGCACATTGCCTAAATAAGGCGCGGTCGGAATTCCGTTTAACGTCCATGTGGGATCCATGTGCCACATAATGCCGTTCAATAGAACACCTTCATCGTCGCGGACGCGTTGGATATTGTTTGTGATGGGAACGGCGCCTCCTATTGGCTGCAATCGCCCTCGGCTCAAAAAAAAGGGGGAGACCGTCCGCGCGCCGTATTTTAAGTTGACAAAGCCCACCCAAGCAACGGAAGTCGGGATCGCAAGTGTGCGCAGATCGGTAGGAAATCCGGCTGATAATTTGCGGCCGAAGCCGACGATTTCGCGCCTTTCGTTAAGAAAAACAATCTGCTCTGAACCGTCTTTTTCCGGCTCGGTCCACCCGACGATCTCAATTCCGCTCTCTACGGGGTACGTCGAAATTACAGCGCCGGCTCTCGAGTCCCCCGCAACCGGCGCCACTGCGGTTGCAGGCCGTCCTAGCCATCCAGCCGTTGGTAGCGAATATACGGATAGATGACGGCTTTGCAGGCAAGGCAATAATAAAAAAACGAATGTTGGATCAGGGAATATTCTTCGCGTTAGCCCTGTATCCTCCAGCCCATTCTCAAAACTCAACGCTGCAAACTGACGATTCGCGAACTGGTCATCGTCATACCCAAGCGTTGACCTCAGCTTGATCGTGCCGTAGGCCGTAAGCAACAGGATAATCGCATAAATAGGTGCCTTAGTTCGAGTCTTCCAATTCGATTTGGTATTGAAATAGGAGCACAGGAGTGCGAAATCAGCCCAACTAAGCAGCTGAATACCCCAATAGCGGCTTGCCTTCGCGGCTCCATAAGCCGGCGCCAAATTCATTCTTCCAATGGTAGTGAGCACTGCGCTCAATAACGTGAAAAGGTAAATGCAAAACAGCACAATAGGCGTTTCGTGCCACAGCGTGCGTTTCCTCCAGGCATGCACAAATAGTGACACCACAATCAGGATGTTGAGGATTCCAAGGCCTACAGCAAAGCCGTCCCGCTTACCAAGGCCGAACGGCATGCTTACTTCCGTGGCAAGGAAGCCCAAGGCGCGCGGAAGTTGCGAAGCCGAACTGACTAAGTCAAGGCTGCTACCCGGATGATAGTCGACAAAGTACAGCGCAATAAATACAACACCTGTGAAAGCAATGAACGCGACGTACCGTCGGGTTAAACGTAATATTAAGGCCTCTAAAAGGAGCACCGGCCATAAAAGCAGGCAATTACCTGACGAGTAAGTTGCAATCGCGGCTGCGATGATTGCGGTGACCAAGTATTTCGATCCGCTGCGCGCACTTATCGCAACGCAAGACACGGCAATGACCGCGCAGAGGCCGGAGAGGGTCCATTGCAGCAGAAATGGATCGCCGACGATGACGGCCGCTCCCTGCCAAGCCAGAACGGTCCCCCCTACGAGCGCTGCAAATGCTCGGGCGGCTTTAGAGATACTGCGATCACGGCAAACTATCCATGCAAGCATGAGCGACGTGCCGAAATAACATAGAAAGCTGACCACGATCGGCAGAATCAGTCGTCCGTGAAACAACAGATCAAGCTGATAAACGATTTCCGGAAAAATGATCCGATGCTCGTTGTGAGGCTTGAAAAAAATGGAAAAGCCGCGAGCCTTATAAAGGCAGGCATCGTACAAAACTCGCCAATAATCCTCAGCAGGAAAGGGATTGTAGTAACGAAGGACGCGCTGGAGAACGAGAGCCCAGCTCACTAAGAACCACGCCGACAGCAACCCCAAAACAAGCGTCAGGATTTCGGTCCGGTGACGACGATACAAGGCGCCGAAGCTTCCGGAGCTGCGCGTTGCACCCGTTCGATCGAACGACACCTCGCTTAGTTTTCCATCCCTATTGTCAAACTTCGAACTTTTACCAAACGAGGAGCGCCAGCCGCCTTACTTAGCGGATTTCGTAGCGGCCGCCCATAGCCTTCAAAATGGACTTGCATGATGTCGCCATCCTCCAGGTGGATTCCCTCGCCGAAGCTGAACGCATCTGCTCCAAAAAAATGGATGTGGATATCGCCCGGTCGGCGGTGCCCAGCCACTTTAAAGTGATGATGCTCCAGGTTGGCGACAGTATGCGACATCGCGCTTTCACCGCTGCGGATGTCGCGCGACCACAGTGTCTTTCCTTGACGTTCGATGGTGACAGTTCCTGGCGCGGAATCGAACGACGGGCCCACCACCAGCTCCGGTCCAATGGAGCAGTTTCGCAACTTGGAACCGGCCAGATAGAGGTAGTTCTTTCGTTCCAACTCATGATCGGAGAACTCATTCCCTTGCGTGAACCCGATTCGCCAGGGAACGCCTTGAGAATCGTTTAAGTAGACACCGGCGATTTCGGGCTCTTCGCCGCCATCTTCAGCGAAATCAGGAACAACTAAGGGTTCGTTGTGCGCGCGAAGGCACTCGCCAGTTCCCTTGTAAAACCACTCCGGCGCCACGCCAATTTCTCCCGGCTCCGGCTTTCCACCTTCAATTCCCCAGCGATACATCCGAATACTATCGGTCAGTTCTTCGGCCTTAAGGTGCATTGCGTTGCGATTCTTCGCACTCGCCATATGTGTGAGGCCGGTGCCGCTTACCAGGCAGCGAGCCGGTTCCGTAGGATGCTCCGCCGCGGGAAGAATCGTCCATCCCGAGTCGCCGGCATAAACCGCGTCGTAGGTGAGCCGTTGCTTTCCTAAACTACGTTCAATTACGTCGTTCGCGCTTGAGTCCGTTTGAATGCATACCTGCGCGAAGTCATAGATCGAAGAGAAGCTATCCAGAAAAACCAGTGAAGGCTCATCGACTAGAGCCAAACGCCGGTCATTCGCGTTTTTGAGTTGAACCAGTCGGATCATTGAGCGGCCACCTGCGCTTCTTCGGTTCGCTCGATGACGTGAAAGTTAGTCAGCGCCTCCTCTTTGATTCTCAGCCCAAGCCCCGGCAGATCGTCTCTGAGATCGATATAGCCATTCTCGGCCTTTGGCTCGCCGTCGAAGATGTACCAAAAGAGTTCGTTGCCAATCTCGACATCTACCATCGGGAAATATTCGGCTATTGGCGAGTTGTAACTTGCCATTACGACGTGAAAGTTGTGCATCTGTCCCGCGTGTGGAACGACTGGTACCGAGAATGATTCCGCCAGCGCTGCCACCTTACGCGCTTGTGTGATTCCACCAACCCGATTCGTATCGAACTGAATGTAATCTACTGCGCGCGCCGCCAGCAAGTCGCGAAAGCCGTAGGAGGTGAACTCGTGTTCGCCTCCAGCGATCGGAACGTGGCCAAGAGCTTTCAATTGCGCATAACCGGCGATATCGTCGGGAATTACCGGTTCTTCCAACCAGCGCAGACGGTACGGTTCGAGAAGCGGAATCATGCGTCGCGCATAATCGAGATTCCATCCCATATAAGCATCTGCCATAAGATCGATCTCGTAACCAACTACCTCGCGAACCGTACGCACGAGCTCTAAATTGCGCTCCATGCCTGCAGCGCCGTCGATTGGTCCCCACCCGAAGCGCAGTTTCATAGCGCGATAGCCCTGTTCTTTGTATGCGGCCGCTTCCGCGGCCAGTTTGTCCAAAGGCTGGCTATACAATTTGCTGGCATAAACCGGAATTTTGGCCTTAGTGCGGCCGCCGAGCAGCTTAAACACCGGCTGACCCGACGCTTTCCCCAAAATGTCCCAGATCGCGATGTCGACCGCGCTGATAGCGGCCATCCCGATGCCTTTCCGGCCGAACGCCATCGTGTTTCGGTACATGTGCTGCCATAGAGCTTCTACATCCCACGGATCGCGGCCGATGAGGATGGGTCGCAGATAAAGATCGATGATCTGTTTGGCTATTCGCGGGGCAAGCGCCGCGTTTCCGATTCCCACGTGCCCGGCATCGGTCAATACTTCAGCGATTAGCCAGCCGTGAAAGCGAAAGCTGGCCATGGAATCGGAAGGAAGCGCCAGCAGGTCCATGGGATTCGTACAGAAGTGCGGCGCGGGCGGTACAGTCGGACCTCTCCATTCGACGACGCGTGTTCGGATGTCGGTAATTTTCATTTGCGTTATGCTCTAGCGATATCGAATTGAATTGGCCTGACGACGCGGATTGCGGACAGAATAATCAAGAATGCGATGACGTGGAACGTACCGACGAATCCGAATACCAGACCATAGCCAAATCCGCGATCCAGTAGGTGACCGGCAACAAGACCGAATACCAAGCCGCCCATCGCTCCGCCAAATCCGACCAACCCAGCTACTGAGCCAACGACGTCGGCCGGAAAGAGATCTGCCGGCAGCGTCATGACTAGCGTAGACCACGATTGCTGTCCCGCAAAGGCGATGCTGAATAGCACAATGGCCCATTCCACCGGCGCGTGCGTAACAAATAGGATCAGCGGCATGACGGCGGCGCTCGCGCCTAGCGCCAGTTTGCGTGAAAGATTCAAGGAGTGGCCGCCCGTTAGCAAGCGGCTGGAGAACCATCCTCCAATGAGACTTCCTATACCGGATGCGGCGTAAGGGATCCAGGCAAAATAGCCGACTTGCTTTGTGTCGAAATGCCGCATTTCATAGAGGTACTTCGGCAGCCAGAAGATGTAGAAGTACCATGCTGCATCGCTCAAGAATTTTGCGCTGACTAATCCCCAGGTCTGCCGGAATTGAAAAAGTCGAAACCATTGAACATTTCGTTTTTCACCCTGTTGCTCTATGGATTCGGCTATCTGCTGGCGATCATCTTGCGTCAACTGCGGATGGGTGGCGAGTGAATAGTACTTGCGAATCCAAACGGCGGCCCAAACAAGGCCTACGGCACCCGACAGAAAAAAGACCCAACGCCAGTTAAGTGTGGTAAGTATGATCGCAATCAATGGCGGCGCAATCACCGCTCCAGCCGCCGTTCCCGCGTTTACTACTCCCATTACAGTGGAGCGCTCGTTAGCAGGAAACCATTCGGCGATCGCCTTGGTTGCTGCAGGAAAACCTCCACCCTCGCCCATCCCCAACAGAAAGAGGCCAACTGCAAGGGCCGGGAACGTACCAGCCAACCCTTGACTAGCACAGGCAAACGACCACCACAACATAATAAGCAGGAACCCACGTCGTGTCCCCAGCGCATCGATCAGCTTTCCGCCGCCGGCGTACATCAACGCATAGGCCAACAGGAAAGCCGCCTGGAGTTGTGAAAACTGAGTATTCGAAATCGGGATCTCACGCTGAATGGCATGTATCGCCACCGGCATGGTCTGGCGATCGAAATAACTGATTGCGATTGCCGCTGTAAGCAATAAGGCCAGGCTCCAGCGTAACGAGCCAATGTGAACTGCACCCCCCACCAGCTTCAGGGCGTCGTCCACCGTTTGCGAGGTGTGTTGCTTTTCGCCACTCGTCGGAACGTCAGCAGGCATTGGGGTAGGAGCGCAGTCAGATTTTTTCGATCCGAATATGCCGCGCGTCCGGCATCGGCAATGAGAACGCTAGTCTCGGAGTCGATCGAAGAACACGTGAGGTCTTGCCGTCCATCAATTTATAGTTTCCATCCGGCAAGCCTTCAATCGCGATGCTAGCTGTATGAACAACTCCGGTCGAATCGCGCACAGTCATTTCCACAACTTCACTATTGCGACCTAAGGTTACTTGATTAATCTCGCCTTGGGTAACTTCGATATCGAGCTTTTGATCGACGAAACGCACTCTCTTTTTGACTCCATCTTTCGGATCAACCGTAATACGCGAGCCGGAAGCGGCTACGCGGCAGCCGTATCCGACCAGCCCGAATGTAGGATCATTCACCACGTACGATTTTGCTGAATTCAAAAATCCCCACAAGCCGGGACCGCTTTCAAAAGTTCTCGGCGGTTCGTGACCGTAGATGCCCGGAGTGCAAATGAAAAAGTTAAAACCCATGCCATCGGGAAGCACGTTCGCCATGACGCTCATCACGCCGGCGTAGCCCTTAAGAAGGGCATCCAAATCACCTGAACTCTCGAACGATTTCAAAAGCGCCATGCCGTTCAGAGATGCGTTATACCAACAGCAAACGTCGCCTCTCTTGTCATTTCCGTAACGGAACCAGACCGGCTGATTACCGCCGCGCAGAGCTTTTAGGACCTGAACAGTTTTAGTATTTTTTGCCGCGTCGTCAAAAAAGCGAGTGAAGAAGTAAACTTGCTCATGCGCTGTTTGATCTATAAGCAGCTCCGAGCTATATGGATACGGATCTTCGACGAATACCTCATCGCACTCTTTCATCTGTTGACGAAGGTTGTTGTACTCCTGCTGCCATCCCTCACTTTTAATAGCTTCCAGAATTTGGACCGAATGAGAGCCCTCCATCAGACCGACATGCCTCCATGGACCGGTCGTGAACCATTTCATGCAAGTGAGATAAGACATCCGCAAATATTCTTCCGGCGTCTTCCGTTTCACCAGCCCATAATTCTTGCCGATCCGATAAAGCGCATAGTAAATCAACGCTGGATGCACATAGTTGTAAGTGCGAAACGTGGCTTCGCTGCGTTCTTTCGTCCAATGTCCCCAAGGGCTCGACGGATACCTCTCCTTGTAATAAAGAGATGCCCGCACGGCATACGTTTCCGGATTCTGAATGTATTTGAACAAGCAGTCCGTCACGTAAGTTTCAAGCGTTTCTACTTCCTTGGCGTGTGGATAGTAGACATTCTTTTCGGCCAAGAATAGCGGCTCTGAGAAGCCTGACTCATCACTCCCGCCTACTTCCCATACTTCGTCGGAATCGAGAAAAGTGCTCCCGATCCGATAATCGAAGGGCAGAAACATGTGATTGCGATGATAGGGATCTTCGGGGTTCTGATAGAACTCGCGTTCCACAATGAACTGTCCCCGAGCCTTAAGCAACTGTTCAATGTCGTTGATGCAATAGAAATGAAGATTTGTCCATCGGTCATTTCCATACAGTAGCTTCAGACTCTTTTGCCCTCTTCCCTTGAATGAGAGTGTCAGAAGCGTCTTCTCGTTTTCGCGCGTCTGTCGTTTCACCGTGATGTTATCGGAAAGGAGGTTGATCTTGTTGATATCTGATTTGCAATTCAACTCCACCAGCACGTCGTCGTTTTCCTGCACCACCATAGAGGGCACGACCCGGATGCCAAGATTGCCTGCATCGCAGATTTCTTTGCGTATCGCTTCATAGCCATCTATGAAGGCGAAGCGAACTTGATAGGCCTTCTTTTCTCCCGGTTGCAGAACTAACGACGTGTGTCCGTTTACCCACGGATTTTTGTTCCATCGCCGTAAATTCTTCGTCGCCCACGAATGAATCGCAAGAATGTCTGGACCGCGCCAGCTATTGACGTGCGCCGCAAACGCGGAATTAGGCTCCTTATAGACGCACTCGAACGACGTGTCCATTGTGGGATGAACCAACAGAAACGGCGCATCCCCCAGCGGTCTTTGGATTAAAGCGTAGGAACTGTGGCCCGCGACGAAGTGATGGACCAAAACTTTTTGCTCATGAATCAGCTTTTGGCGTACCGGTGTCCGGTTGAAATCGACGTTGTTGACAGTGCTGATGGCTTGCGGAAGGCCCGGCTGAACGTATAGCTCCGCATAATCGTCATTGACCATCAGGGGAAGCCCGAGTTCCCCAATTTCCAACACATTGTTAGTGGCGTTTTCCAGCTCGATATCCCAAAGCAGCGAGCTGCCGGTTCCTGCGCGAAAAGTCATCGTGAGCCGGTAGCTGCGGACTCCGTTGTCATTCATGGATCCGCCGTCGTATTCGACTACGAATGCGCTATTGCGAATCCCGATGCGCCGCGTATCGGCGGATTTTCCCGTCGTCTCACGCGCCCATTTGCCCGATGACTGAAATATGTCGTTTTGACCAAGTTTAGTGGATTTCCAATCCAAGACAAGCCGCCACACGGTGGCCACAACATCGCCCGTCCACAGGGAATCGGTAACGTCAACACCGGGCGTATTACGCTCGTTGCCGATGTAATTCGTTTGCAGCTCGTCGCTCTTTCTGCGGATCGACGAAATGGACCCATAGCGCTTGTCAAAGGAGACGGCCATGTCTCCCGCATTCAGTTCGTACTGATGATCCTCGTGCTCTTCGAGAAGAGTGCGGGACGGCTCAGCCAGCATCCTTTTCAAATCGGACTGATCGTTAGCCGGCTGGTTTTGGGAAAGCGCGCCGGCCGCGACTAAGTTAGCGGCACCCATACCGCCAACAGTTTTCAGAAGACTTCGACGCGAGAATTCATCAGCCACGTATTGCTCCAAAAAGGAAAGATCCACTCGCCTCAGCTGTGGGGAATGAAAGCGCTTTCTATTATTCCATCTTGATGGACCGCCTTTTCACCACATGAATTGTCTTTTCACTAGGTGAGTCGCGTTCTTAGAAGAGGTGGCTCATGCCTGAAAACGTTTGCAATTGATGTTTCCGCCCATCACAGGCTGGCTGTAGGGATACAGGCTCGCATAAGATGAACAGGGCTCCATATCACATGAACCCATTACACAGATTCAAAAAAATGCATCTGGCGTTTTCTCTGGCGGGCGCGCTTGGCTTTTTAGCAAGCGTCAGCCACGCTCAAACTTCCGTTGTGAAGCTACCGCAGGGAACTCTGACCCAGATTCAGGGAACTGTCACGCCAGTTGACATTGCGGGTCCATTCCGAGAGGGAATAACCCGGATTGAACGGCCCAATCCGATCATCCAATTCAGCGAAAACGAACATGCCGGCGATCAACCTGCCGGACCGAGACCGGTTGCCGCTTTACCGGGTCCGGTAACTCTCACGAACAATGGCGGGGGGCTTTCCATCATCGATATTGTCAAGCAGTTGCCTGCCGGTACACAGCCCTCTGGGCCACCCGGCGAAACGCTTCTTCGTGATAAGAAAAAGCAAACACCTCAAGCTGCCGCTTCTTGGCAAGCGTCTGCCAATGGTGACGGCCTGATTGACCCGGAAATCGCTGTCAGCCACTCGGCAGTTGGTGTGCTCACTTGGGATACCCTGGCGTTCTACAACAAGGCCGGCAAACTGCTGCCCGCTAGCTCAAAATTCCCCAATCCGACCAACACCGAAACGCTGTTCGCACCGTTGCTTCCCACCATCGATGCGGCTCTGCATCTGAATGCACAAGTAAAGGGCAAAGCCGCTTTCACTATGGAACAAGGACAGGTAGGCGACGCCCGTATCGCTTTCGATCGCTTCCGAAATCGCTGGGTGGTAGCGGGAACGGCCAAAAACAATGGCAGTGGAACAGATTCATTTTCGGCCAGGCTGAAGGCCACGCAGCGCCGGACGAAAATCATTGTGGCAGTTTCGCGCGACGAAGATCCGTCCAAAGGATGGAATATTTACTTCTTCAACGGAACTCCAAATGATGGCGCCTGCGATTCGACCGACGGCAACAATTCTTGCCCGGGAACAGTGTTCACGCCAGGGTACGCCGGCGATTATCCATCGCTTGGCATCTCGTCCCGGCATTACATCGTTTCTGTCCATGTGGGTCACTATCCGCCTAATGGGGATCCGAACACGGAGTTGTTTGGATACATGGTCATCCTGAACGCGGATGATTTGGCGAACGGTGTCAGCCATCCACGTGCGCACGCTCGGTGGGATTGGGATCTGGGAAACGGCGCGGGCAATATCGCGGGCGTCAGTATGCCGGTGGTGAAGCAAAACAAGCTTCCGGTTGGCGAGGATTGGGGTCTTGTGGTTGCGACTCAAAACAACAAAATTGCCCTTACTGGCATAGAAGCCGCCGATCCGCCCAACATAGTTTCTGTCGCGTTGGATTTGCCCAATCAACAGGGGCCGCCGGTCTGGCCTATGAAAGGGAGCAAGCTGAAGGTCAATTACGGCAACGTAGGCAACGAACCAATCTCCGCCATGCTGGTGGGTTCGAAGCTGATTACCGCGTTCAACGATTGCCGGGTTTGGGAATCCTCGCAATCCAGTTGTTCGCCTTCGATTCACATTGTGAAGATGGAAATAGCCTTGTTTCCGCTCGTCGCCATTGTCACTGACCGCGTAATTGGTTTACGCAATGTGTTTGATGACAATCAGAAAACCGTCTTTGGCTACGGAATGCCCGGCATCGGGTTGACCGGGGCCGGCGATATCGTTCTGGGCTACAGCCGTACGAGCACCGATATTTTCCCGGAGATGAGAGCCAGCGTTTGGAAACACGGTGAGCCGGACATCTGGCCGAGCCGCTTGGTTCGCAAGGGTGACGCAACTATACCTTGTAGTGACTGCGCAACTCCAATCCGAACGGACACGGGCGGAGCTTCGAGCGATCCGGCTGACCCGAACAGCATTTGGCTGGCACATCTGTATGCCGGCTCGAACGGGAGATTTGCAATTTGGGTAGCGAAAGTGACGCCTTAGTAATGTGTTTACAAATGGTTGCAGCCTATCGCGCTTGCCCGAGGCAAAGTTGATGAGACTAATACGCTCTAGGTGAGCTTAATCACTGCTGCCGTTTTGACGAAGTCCGGGTCGAACTCCAGTCCCATGCCTGGGCCCGTCGGAACCGGAATAACGCCGTTCACGATGTCGAAATTCGGCGAGTACCACGACTCTTTCTTCGGCTGGGCGCGAGACACGTACTCCATAAAGGGGCCAATGTTAGGAGTCGTGGCTGCAAATTGGAGGATGTTCACGGTAGCGGCGCCCGTCTGCGTATCGTGCGGACAGATCCACATATTCACCTTACGCGCCATTCGAGCGACCTTGGCTGTTCTGACGAAGCCGCCATTGTAGTTTAGATCGGGTTGAACAACATCCATCACCTTGTTATCGATCATGTATTGGAACGTCCACAGGCTCGAATCCTGTTCGCCAAAAGCGATCTTCATATCGAGCGCGTCCGCGACCCGCTTGGTCTCGCTCAACTCTTCCCAAGGACACGGTTCCTCAAACCACAAGTAGTTCATGGCTTGCAGGCGCTTCCCAATTTCGATTGCATTCTTCGCATCGTAAGATCCGTTAGCGTCGGCCATTAACGTCACTTTGCCGGCCAGCTTTTTTTGCGCTAATTCTAAAATCTTGTCCGTGCGGCCGGGGTAAGCGTCATAGTTGTCGCTCATGCGGCCGCCTATTTTGAACTTCACCGCCTTGGCGCCCGTGCGCGCCTGTTCTTTCACATAGATCTCGACTTCTTCTTCAGCCGTGGTGTCGCGCCCGGAACCTGATAAATAGACAGGAATTTCTTTTCGCAGCACGCCACCCATCAGCTCGCCGACTGGTTTCTTCAGCGACTTCCCCATCAAATCGAGCAAGCTCTGCTCGATATAGGCCACCGGACACCAGAATTCTTGACCGGCGAGTTTGTAGTTGGAATCTGTCGCATACACTTCATCGATCAAATGCTCCAGATCTCTGGCATCCGCGCCCAGGAAATGTTTGCGTACCCGGTGCGCCAAGATCGGAATGTAGTCGACTATGTCTTTGGTGCGAATAAGCCCTTCCGCGCCGTCCGTCGAACGCGTGCGCAGAAAATATTGGCCGTAAGCCTGCAGCAGATCGATAGATTCGATCTTGACAGGCGACTTGAAGAATTGATGAAGGTTGAAAACGGGCTTCTTGTATTCGAGTATTTCCGCGCTGATGTCGGATACATCTCTCCCCCGACCGCGAAGCACTTGTTGCCCCAACAAAGCGCCTGCGCCGGCGGCCTGCAGAAATTTACGCCGATTCACTCTTAGATGTTAGTTGATGAGGGGAAGTGCGCTGCCCAGTCCTATGCACCCTTCGCTTAGTTTTTGTGCTTCGCTTCGGATGTTCCGCGTCTGCCGGGTCAGGAATGATTCTGAATCGCTGATAGCTGATATAGGTGAATTGCCGTGAGTTCCAATAACGACGCTGGTCGTGTCTGCATTTTCCGGTTAGCTGACGGCTCACTAGCAATAAACCTTGGCAATGGAATTGAAGCGCCGAACCATGGCCGCCACTGTGAAAATTCCCGCAGGTCGGAAACGTCAGCATCGGCAATGATGGCGAGACTCGGCGCCAATGAACCATCGCTCTCCGAAGGTTGTGCGGAGCGAATACGACCAGATCGCGGATTTCTTTGTTGATCCTATATCCGCTGCTTTCTTTATGGAAGAAGCGCCTCAAACGCTCCTCATAGACATCGGTCTCGATATCCCCCGGATAGAATCCGGCGCGCGCGTTCTAAAGACTGCTTGTGAAGGTCCGAAGCGAATACTTGGACTCGCGGCGTCCTCTCGCGGCGTGCTGCTTCCTCAAACAGCAGAATAGCTATCGAATAAGCCTCCTCCCCAGTCGCACAACCTACTGACCAAACCCGCAGTGTATCGTCAGACCGTCTAGTCGGCCAGTTCTACAAACCACAAACAAGAGAGACACAGTAGCGGTCATTTGACAAAGAACCAACTTCGCCGGCGTCGCCGCTGACTGCACTGCGGCAGTTGTGTGGCTCGGCACGAGCGGCTCAATGCGGACAACGATCGCATCACCGGGCTCGACTGAAAGTTAAATTCTTCTTACCGCGCTTTACGCTTAGTCTCCGCGCTTCGCTTAGGATGGTCCGGCCCCTGCCGAGTCATGGAATTGATCTGAATCACCGGCATTAATGAATTGCCGTTATCAACGGTCCGGTGGGCCGCGCGCTGCGACAGTTCTTGATTAAGCGTTCCAATAAACTCCTCAATCTGTTGCTGCATGGCTTCCATCTTTTCGCGCATGTTGAGAATGATCTCGACGCCCGCCAGGTTCACGCCCAACTCACGGGTCAATTTGAGAATTACTTCTAGCCGCTCCAGGTCGTCGTCGGTATATAGCCGCGTATTGCCTTCGCTACGCGACGGCGTCAGCAACCCTTCGCGCTCATATAACCGCAGTGTCTGCGGATGAATCGCGTACTGCTCGGCCACCGCCGAGATCATATACGCCGCCTTGCTCTTGCTTCTCGTCATGCTTCACCTGTTTTATGCAGCCGGGGGCTGCACCTTGCTCCAGATATCCGACCGCACATCTTCCGTCTGCACTTGTGCCAGTTCGCGCAGCAGTTCGCGCGTGCGTTCGTTATGCACATCGGGAGCGCGCAGCACCACTTCCACAATCTCGTCCCCGCGCGCATTCTTGCGGCTGTTAAAGATGCCCTTGTCGCGCAGCCGGAATTTTTGTCCGTTCTGTGTTCCTTGCGGAATCTTCAAGAGAGCGCGCCCGTCAATCGTCGGAACCTCGATCTTTGCACCGAGCCCGGCCTCGCTTACGGTGAGCGGAACCTGCACTTCAATGTTGTCGCCCGATCGTTTGAAAAACGGATGCTCATCCACGCGAATGGTGATGTACAAATCGCCAGCCGTGCCGCCTGCAGCCCCGGCATTTCCTTTGCCTGCCACTCGTAACCGCGAACCCGACGCAACACCCGCAGGGATGCGTACTTCGACTGTATCGGGACGCGAAACGGTACCTTCGCCCCGACAAGTCGGACACGCATTCTTGAGCCGGCCTGAGCCACCACAACGCGGACACTGCAAATTGAACTTCATGGCGCCTGCCATCTGCGTCACTGTTCCCGTGCCGTCGCACTCCGGGCATACCGCGATGCTGTTGCCAGCCGAACCTGTGCCGTGACACGTTTCGCAGGTGTCTTGACGGGTGATATTGAGCTTTACCTGCGTCCCTCGAATCGCCTGCCAGAAATCGACATGCAACCCGTATTCGAGATCTGCTCCACGTTCGGGTTCCGGAGTTGTGGCACGTTGCTGACGCCCACCGAAAAGGTCCCCAAAAATGTCGCGGAACCGGAATCCTTCGCTGTCGGCCCCTGCAGTGCCACCTTGCCGTTGTTGCTGCTGCCGCAGGTATTCGGAAAAATCAAATCCTCCGAAATTTGGGCCTCCTCCGCTTCCTGGTCCTGGACCGCCGCCGTTCGGCGGAATATTCGGCGAGTAGAACCCGTACTGGTCGTAGACCTTCCGCTTTTCCTCGTCGCTCAAAACATCGTAAGCTTCCTGAACTTTCTTAAATCGTTCTTCGGCCGCCTTATCCCCGGGATTCAGATCCGGATGATATTTCCGCGCCAACTTACGATACGACTTACGAATTTCTTCGGTATCCGCGCTGCGGCCGATGCCGAGAGTCTCGTAATAATCTTTTTTTGTTGCAGAAGGCATTTAGTTACACCACTTGAAAACCGGCGACTCGCTTGGAACCGCCGGTCAAAGATTCAGGCCCGATTCCAGCGCGGCAGTTCGCACTGTGCTTGGAAGTCAATAAAGAGATTCGCCAAGCCGCAGTGCCGACATTGCCGCGCTTTAAGAAAAGCCACTTACTTTTTATCGTCAACGTCGACGAATTCCGCATCCACGACGTTGTCTTTGGGCTGTTGCTGCTGGCCACCCTGCGCGCCGTCGGTTCCAGGTCCTTGGCCTGCCGCGCCGTTCGGACCGCCCGCGCTCTGCGATTTATACATCGCCTCAGCTAGTTTGTGGCTCGCCGTAGTCAACTTATCTGTCGCCGATTTGATCTTGTCGAGTCCGCCCTCGGCCATCGCCTTCTTGACGTCCTCAACTGCCGATTCAACCTGTTTCGCATCCGCTTCCGAGATCTTGTCGCGATGCTCACGCAACATCTTTTCAACGTTGTAAACCATGGCATCGGCGCGATTACGCTCTTCGATCTCTTCTTTCTTCTTGCGGTCATCTGCCGAATGCGATTCGGCATCGCGCGCCATCTTCTCCACTTCTTCCTTACTCAATCCCGAAGAGGAGGTGATGGTGATCTTCTGTTCATTGTTGGTTGCCCGATCCTTGGCAGTCACGTTCAGGATTCCGTTCGCATCGATGTCGAACGTCACTTCTACTTGTGGGATGCCGCGCGGTGCCGGTGGAATACCCACCAGTTGGAACAACCCCAGCAACCGGTTATCCCGAGCCATTGAACGTTCGCCCTGGTAGACCTTGATCTCAACCGAGGTTTGGTTGTCCGCGGCGGTCGAGAA
>DASREJ010000100.1:0-3174 GCA_035652115.1 Bryobacteraceae bacterium | reverse complement strand
CCGAAACGAATACGCCGAGCCGCCCAGCCATTCCTGAAAGGCGACGGAATAATTCAAGCGAACATGGCCGTTCGCAAAGGTCGGCGTCGCCCGGATGCCCTCAGCGAATTGTGCGAATGCGGGTTGACGAGTCAATCCCGGCGCGGTGGCTTCGGTATACACCTGCTGGATCGATGGAACCGTCTGGGTGCTGCTGCTGCGAATACTTACGAAACGTCCGTTTGCCTCGCCAAATAGCGACAGCTTGAGCGGATTGAAAACTGGCCAGACAACATTACCGCCAACCACCGTCTGCTGCATACCGAAAAGCGAGCGTCCCGCGAGCGAAGTATTTGGACCGAGCCCGAAATATTCCAGATGATTCAGAGAAATGCCCTGCGCGTACGCATGGAAGGCGGGCATTTCCATTTCGCCGGTACTGGCAGTGCGGCCGCTTCCTGCCCCAGTGCCCGGGCTCACAGTAATGTTGGGGTGCCGAATGAGCACGGCCGTCATGTAGCCGCCGGCGCGCCAAGAGCCATTGGTAGTTCCGACTGCATCGAAGTTCCAGAAGAGCCGCCAGTTCTCGTTAGGCGTGTAGTGCGTCACGAGCGCCAGGCCCATCCCGACGCCATTGCCAGGCGCCAGGCTTCCTACCGCGATGTGCAAGGGATGATCTGTGAGTAGCACCTGACCGCAGCCGCTGATGGAACCGAACGAAAGGCCGCCTTGCGGATGGACACAGCTATCGCTGAAGCGCGTTCCTTCTCCGCGGAAATCGGCTCCGAGCTGGGTTTCCTGCGCCCAGAGCGGGAGGATGCCGAAGAGCGCGAATATACCGAGTATGCGCATCATGTTGCCTTCCGCACTTTTTCAACCACCCCGCCGCTCTTATGGATGGCGGTAGTGACTTTGCGAATATAATCGCCGGCTTGCCCCTCTGTTTTGATCGTGGTGATGTCGATGCCGGTTTGTAATTCAAGCGGCAGGTTCTTCTCCGCCTCGTGAAAATGTTCCACCTGATGCTTAATGAGCGTATTCTTGCTGAGCGGCCGGTGTGGGTCGTAAGCCTCTCGGCCAGGCTTAGGGACGCGAATGATGTTATCGGGAGTGGCCATGGAATCTCCTAAAAATGAAACACAGGGCAGTCGGAATCGGCCCGCATCTGATCGGTTAGCAAGTCCAGGAATATTTGAGCCTTTATCTCTCGGGGTGAACGATCTGGATATGGGCCCACAAAAAAGTTAGTGACCGTTGCTGGAATGGACGCATGTTCAAAAACTCGGCCCTTGATGGGATCCTCCGGACCGGGAACTACGGTTGATTTCGCCACCCAGGGCGAGATCAGAATGGCCGGCACACGGACGCCGAGCCGGTCGAATTTGAAAGTGAGGCCGGGAACTCCGGTTTTGTCCGGTGTCGCTTCGAAGCCATCGGGCAGGCATGAGGGAGGCGGCACGTGATCGTAAATGCCGCCGTGTTCGTCATACACGACTAGTAGAGCCGTGCTCTTCCACAGGTCTGGATTGTTGCGAATGGCGTTGTAGACGCTCGCAATAAACACCTCACCCTGCTGGACATCATGATCGGGGTGCTGGTCCGATGCGATCAGTTCGCCGCCGCCCTCGCCGGTGTGGTCGGTGTAATTCGGCTCGACGAAGCTGTACTGCGGCAACATGCCAGATTTGCAGTCTTCCAGGAACTGATCGTAAGTTCCGAACAGCTTCGGCTGGTTCTGAAGCAGGTTGACCACTTCCAAACTCGAACTCGCCGCATCGAAGTAATAAATTTTCGCCGAGTGGCCGGCATTATTCAAACGCTCGTAGACACTTAAATACTGTTTGTTGTAGTAAAAGACGTCCATGCTCACCTGGCCGAACGATGTTCCGTAGTGGGCAAAAGCGCGGTTGCAGAGCGTCGGACCAGGAATCGAGGAAAACCATCCATTGAAGACTGCGTAGCTTCGAGCCAGAGTAGCGATGACCGGGAGCTTTTCTTTGGCGAAGTAATACATAATCTTGCGCGAATGGTCAACATCTCTACGTTGATCGAAGTAACTCTGGACAAAGCCGTTCATCGAAGGCTTCGCTGGCGCTCCCGCTGTACCGAAGTAAAGCTGTTTGTTAACAGCCGGAAAATGATGGTCGGGATCGGGATCGAGTTGCGATTGAAATTCGGCGAGCGGCTGGACGCGCGCCGGCTCGTTGGTTGTGTCCAGATTGCTCTCGTTACCTTTAAGCCCGTTAATGCGAGGATCGTCTGCCTGCAACGCCCCCAGCATGTGGTCGAAGGAGCGGTTCTCCATCATCAAAACAACAATGTGTTTCAGGTTTTGCAGCCCTGTTGTCATAAAATTCAAGAGTTTACAAGATACTATAAAGCCACTACTACGCGCAAAGCGCACATTTTTTTAAAGCGCTCCAACTCTGCGCTCCCGCGGCTTCCACAATCTGCTGCAAAATTCTTTGCAATCCTGACTCCAGCCAATCGTGTGTAATACACTCACGAATTGCTCCTCTCGCTCAGCCATATTCAGAAAAATTTCGGCGGCGTGGCGGCTCTCCGCGACGGAAACCTTGAAGTTCAGGAAGGTGAAGTCCATCTTTTGATGGGCGAAAACGGCGCGGGCAAATCCACAATGATGAAGATCGTCGCCGGCCTTCATCAACGCGATGGAGGCGAGATGTTGTGGCGCGGCCAACCGGTTTCTTTTTCCTATCCGTCGGAGGCGGCGGCTAATGGCATCGCGATGGTGCATCAGGAGTCGCTGCTGGCGGGGCATCTCACGGTTGCGGAAAACATCTTTTTAGGTCGTGAGTCGGTCTCAAAAACAGCTTGGGTGAATCGCGGCGCGCTCACCGAGAAAGCACGCGCTGTGATTTCGGAGAACGGATTCCGGCTCGATCCAACAATGCGCGTAGACCGACTTACACCTGCCGGAAAGCAGCTTGTCGAAATTTGCCGCGCCATTGCGCAAGGGTCCAGTTTGCTTATTTTCGACGAGCCTACATCGTCGTTGTCGGAAGCGGAAACACGCGAGGTCTTCCGCATCGTTCGCGAGCTTTGCCAACGGAAGTTGGCGGTGATCTACATCACCCATCGTCTGGAAGAATTGCGTTCCATCGGAGATCGGGTCACTGTGCTTCGTGACGGAGCGACGGTACACAGCGGCCCACTGAAAGACCTTAGTCGCGA
>DASREJ010000099.1:0-4161 GCA_035652115.1 Bryobacteraceae bacterium | reverse complement strand
TTGAGCGCGCTCTTCGGGAGAGCTACACGCAGAAACCAAGAGCACAGGGACGATCAAACAACAACGCCGCATTTTTGTACAAAAAGCACTCATTCTTATCTCTCGATTCAAAGCAGGAGCCGTTGACTCTCTGAGCTATATTCTAAGTTTGACGTATTATCCTTCAAAAGCTGAGGGAATCAACTCTTGATGAACCGGGGAGCGACCAATGCTTTCGTAGATAAAACCCGCTCGCGCCATTTCCGTAGGACGATAGATGTTCCGCAGATCGATAATGATGGGCTTTGCCATTTCCAATCTTAGTCGAGCAAGGTCCAAAGCACGAAATTGCGACCACTCGGTTACAATAACGAGGGCGTCGACGCCCTTCGCACAGGCATAAGCGTCCGGACAATACTCAATATGTGGCAGTTCCCGACGGGCCTGTTCCATCCCAACAGGGTCATAGGCACGAACAATCGCGCCCAGATCTTTCAATCCTCCAATTAAGGACAGCGATGGCGCCTCCCGCAGGTCGTCGGTGTCCGGTTTGAACGTCAAACCAAGGACGCCAATTGATTTCCCTCGAAGAGTGCCTCCGAGCGCAGCCGCAACTCTGCGTGCCATTGCTCGCTTTCGGCTGTCATTGACTGCAAGAACAGACTCGACCACGCGAAGAGTTACACCGTGATCCTGCGCTGTCCTAAGCAAAGCGCGCGTATCTTTCGGGAAGCAGGAACCGCCAAATCCGGGACCTGCATGAAGGAATTTAGATCCAATCCTGTTATCCAGGCCGATCCCACGCGCAACATCGTTTACGTCGACACCAACTTTTTCCGCGAGGTCCGCGATCTCGTTAATGAAAGTAATCTTGGTGGCAAGAAACGCGTTGGCGGCGTATTTGATAAGTTCCGCGGTGCGACGCTCTGTGTGCATGATGGGCGCACGATTAAGATAAAGCGGCCGATAAATGTCCTCCATTACCTTGCGCGCCCGTTCGTCGTCAGTACCGACAATGATACGATCCGGAAGCTTGAAATCGCGGATGGCAGCTCCCTCGCGAAGAAATTCGGGATTCGATGCGATGGCAACGTCGGCCGACGGATTGGTTTCCCGGATTAGCCTCTCAACTTCATCGCCAGTTCCGACCGGAACTGTCGATTTTGTGATGACCACGGTGAAGCCTTTAATGGCTGCGGCGATCTCTCGTGCTGCGGCATAGACATAACTCAGGTCCGCATACCCGTCCCCACGCCGGGCCGGAGTGCCGACTGCAATGAATACGGCATCCGCGCTGCCGACGGATTCCGCAAGTTCGGTTGTAAAATCGAGACGACCTGCCTTAACTGAAGACTTGACTAGCTCCTCGAGGCCAGGCTCGAAAATGGGCATTTGGCCTTGTTGAAGGGCTGCGATCTTGACAGGGTCATTATCAACGCAAGTAACGCGATGACCAAAATCAGCTAAGCAGGCCCCCGAAACAAGGCCGACATACCCTGCGCCGATCATCGCAATTCGCATCAGATATCCTTTTCATCATTTAGCTCGTGCGCAGTTTTTCCCATGACAAGGCATGTTGAACCATCACCGCAAGATCATCCAGTTCTGGTGTCCAACCCAAGCTCACCAATTGATCGTTGCTGGCGACGATCAGGGCTGGATCACCGGGGCGTCTAGCCGCTTCTCGAACCTCAAAATCAACACCAGCAACCCGCTTAACAGCGTTGATCACTTCGCGCACAGAATATCCGCGACCATACCCGCAGTTGAGTATTCGAGGAGCGCCTCCACGCTTCAGATAGTCGAGCGCGACAAGGTGAGCAGTCGCTAAATCGGAAACGTGTATGTAATCTCGCACGCATGTCCCATCAGGCGTCGCATAGTCACTGCCGAATATACTCATGAAAGGACGGCGAGCTAATGCGGTCTCGATAGCCACTTTAATCAGATGGGTCGCATCAGGCGTAGATTGACCGTGACGGCCCGCCGAGTCGGCTCCCGCTACGTTGAAATATCTCAAGATCGCGTAGCTTAAATCATGAGCAGCGCCGACATCGCGCAGCATTAGTTCAGCCATCCACTTTGACGTTCCGTACGGCGACAGGGGCGAAGGACCCGATTCTTCGCTAACAGGTGTCTTGGTTGGATTTCCATAAACAGCAGCCGTAGATGACAACACGAAGTATCGAACGTCTGCCTTCACCGCGGCCTCTAACAGAGCACGGGTCTTAACTGTATTGCTGAGGTAGTACCCCAGGGGATTCGAAACCGACTCGGGCACGACTATTTTCGCTGCGAAATGAAGAATGGAGTCGACTTTATGAGTTTCAAGAATGCGGAGTACAAGCGCAGCGTCGCCGACATCACCAACATAGAAGGGTATCTTCGATGCAATTGCGCTCCTGCGGCCCGTGGATAGATCATCCAAGACAACCGGAGTTTCTCCGCGATCCATAAATGCGAGAACCGTCTGCCCTCCAATATAGCCCGCGCCACCTGTGATAAGTACGCTCATCTAGCGTCAAGTTTTGTAAGATTTAGGAAATCATTGTCCTTCACTTTAGTTCACGCTGCTCTGTTCGCGGTATTTGAATCTGCGGCCAACATATAATCGAATCCATTAAGCCGGAAAATCCGCTTGGTTTTCGACGTAACCCCGATAAATCCTAAACGCTGTCCTCTCGCAGACATCAGCCTTCTCAACATCAAGAGCAAACCAAAGAAGCGAGGGTCGATGGCTTGTGTTTTTGTGAGATCAACGTAAATGGGGCTTCCTTCTGCTAGCCCATTGCGAAAATCAGCCATCGCCTGTTTGACGTTAGCGGCAGTGGCGTAACCATTAAGACCCAATACAGTAAGCCCGTGACTCTTGCGGTTTTCGATTTTGAGGCCTTCGTTGCGGTTTTTTAAGACAAAGCGTCGCCATCCGAGGGAAGCCGCGATTGGCAAAATGCGCGTTACTAATGTAGTCAGTAGAAACAGGCCATCCCGCCCATATCGTCGCCAAAGATAGGGCTCTTCCTTGATGCGCCAAAGCCACTCTAATCCGAGCCGCTGCAGAAGCTCCGGCGCTCGACGTACAGTTCCGGCCTGATAATTGATGGTGGCCCCAAATTGCCCGCGCACAGGAATCCGAAGCCGGTTATGGTTCTGATGCAGCCAGAATTGTGCCTTTGCTGCGCTCAGAAAGACTGCCAACAAATCTGCTCCGCTTGCATTTATCATATCGATTACCTTGGCTTCGCTCATTTCCTCAACCGTTCCAAAGCCAGGATTGAACCAGCCTACACAGCGGATGCCAGAAGGCTGCTCATTAAGGCGTTTACAGACGGTCTCGGCGACGCCTTCGCTACCACCGAACAGAAAAACCTTTAGAGGCCTGGAAGACGATCTGTCGGCCCTAAGCATTTCAAACAAATCCGACCCCGAAACTCGCTGCTTGATAGGCAGACCCAGCAACCGCGAAATCCAGACAATCGGCATCCCATCTGCACAGCAATGGTCGCTCTGAAGCAAAGATTCTCGAAACTTAGGATCTCTCTGACTTTCGGCTATGAAATTGACATTAGGAGTGGAAAGTAAGAATGGCTTGTCCGCCTTGGCTGCGGCTGCAATTTTTCTCAAAACCGACTCGCGGTCCGAGGCGTCGATGGGTATTCCAAAAAGGCCATAGACATCACGCGAGAGATCGTCGCCTGGTGCCGCCATCAAAGATACGCTTTCGCCAACCCGATCGGGTGCGACCAAATTCCCGACCGGCAGCCCTAAATCCGAATGCTTTGCTAACATGATCTCACGATAATTCTTGAGCTGGCGCGTCTCCATTCGATAAAGTATTTAAAACCCGGTTTCTATAGTTAATCAAGTATATAGCTAACGCGGAACCTGGCCGAATTTTCTATAATTTATTGATGCTTAGGCGGATATGACGAGGTCTTTCGGTTATGAGCGCCACAACTTTCTAGAAGGAACAAATTCAGATTTGCGCATTCCTGTGTCAGATCAAATTCCTCGACGATTTTTTGCCTTCCAAGTTCGCTGGCACTTCGTCTGAAATCGTAGTCGAGGATCATTCTTGTCATAGCGTCCGCCAGCGCATCAGGATCCGAGGGGCGAACCAGTAAGCCCGTTTTGCCGTGCTCCACGAGCTCGCCCGTTCCGGCGATGTTTGTTGCGATGACA
>DASREJ010000098.1:0-7850 GCA_035652115.1 Bryobacteraceae bacterium | reverse complement strand
TTTGGCGAGCTTCTACTTTTTTCGTTGCGTGCGCTCCCGAATCGCATTCTCCGCCCAGCGGATGACGCTGTCCCATTCCTTTCGCGCTTCTTCTTCAGTTAGCTCGCCTCGCGGCTCAACAGCAGCGTGTGCGACCAAGTCAATATCCTGGGTCTCGCCGCATAGCGTTAAGGCGCGTACCGCCCAATAGCTCACGACAGAGTATTTCAGGCAATTCCTTATCTCTCCCAGGATCTGGTTACGGCGTGCTTGTACGGGGGCACAGGTCACGTCGATTGCTTTGGACTCACAACGTTGGAGCGCCTGGGCCAGGACGAAAAGCACACGCGCCGTAATGTCCGTCTCGTGCACTGTGGAGTGCTCATCGATATGTGCCGCCTGTATTAACGCTGGCAGAGCGTTCGGCTGCTCAGAAAGCCAGACCGCATATGGGGAGTCGTCGTTGTACACCCCTGACACTAGGGCCTTCCAAGCTCTGCGGTCGTTGTATTGGGCTGCGATTTTTTGACCCGTGGTGAGGAGATTGCCATAATATGCGGAATAGTCCAACGATTCCGCCAAGTCCGACCAGTCAGGATCGTTGCTTTCTTCGATGAGGTTATCTACGACCGCGCGACGCACCGCCGGGTCAGTTATCAGATTTTGCTGGTCGATTGTTTTCATGGCTTGAATGCGTCGATCAATCGTGCCGTGCAACGCCGCATCGAGCGATGTGGCACTCGGGGGCGCCGGACTGCGCTGAGCCCAGGTGAGCTTCGCAGTCAGGATGAGGAGGAAGAGGCGACCCATGCAGCCGCCTCTTGAACGTCTATTATTACCAGCCCGAATCACAGGTGCTCTTTCGATTGAGGTCGGGAAGCGTATTGAGCGTCATCCAATCTACATGGACGTGCCCCACACCAGAGTTCTTTTCTGGCTCTACGCAGCCAGATGCTTGTTTAGCTACAGCTTATACTGATCCCAATTTGCCTGATTAGAACCTGTCCGTATGTCTGCTCCATCGCCAGTCATATGTCGACTTGCTGCATACGGTTGACATTTGGGTGAACTCGGAACTGAACAGTTAGTAATTGTAGCCACGATTTGTGCTGCCGGATTGCGGTATCCGCTGCTGATGCTGAAATGCGTGCCCAGCACATGAGGGGAACAGCGACGGGTCGCGGCACTGGCTTAGAGTGAACGTTCGCTCGGCGGAAGGACATCTTCTGCTGGTCGGCAATCCGGTTTATCTAAATTTCTGACCGTGCCGGCCGAGAGTCGGAATCTACATCAAAACTACCCGACCATTCGGTGTCTGAATAGTCGCGATAATTCGAACCTGATCGGCCTTCGCGACTTTAGCTTCAATGCCCATAGCCCGCAATGTCGATGCAAGTTCATCGGCGCGCGGATGTTCGAAATGCAGATCTTTAATCAGACAGGGGTTGGGGCGCTCTTCGACGGGTGCGCCGATTCGCTCGCCCATTCGATAAAGAACGGAATCGGATCGATGTCGCCTGACCGGAACTTGCTCTCCACAACAAGAGCTTTCCAGCGAAGCAGCACACCTGAAGCAGTCCGCCGTGAACCGCCTTGTGGGCCGACGCTCTTAAAGCCTGCCTTCCGAAGAGCGGCCGCTTTGGTGTCAATGTCCTTCGTCATTACGGCAAAGTTGATTAGCCGCGGTTCCGTGAGACCGCTGACTTGAGCCCGGCGATCGCCTCCGGTTTGCGCCGGGTCCGGCGCAATGATCTCCAGATAATGGGCTCCGCCAAGCGAAGCCAGTGCATTCCGCGTTCCACGCCCGGGATGTACGCCGCCAATCGCCGCCCGAATGCCGGCGCGCTGTTCGAACCAATCAATGCCACGGTCGAGATCGGAAATCCCGAACAGTAGATGATCAAAAGCGTCAAGGACGGGCATACGATTTTGGCCGGATGCAAGCATCGCCGCGCTTCCACATACCAAGGACCGCCGCGTAATCGCTTGATTCATGGATTTCAGTTTAGCCGTGTCGTCTGAACGCACCGAAGGCTCGTCGGATTTTCTTCAATTAAACAGCCCGAAATCTACAATCGGCAAAACGAAAGCGCGATCATGAACAGTGACGAGTTTTCATGCTTCCTAAAGGCAACGCCAAAAAGGTGATCATTTACCTGAATCAGGACACTCGCACTCAGGTCGAGCCGCTTTGGTCCGCGATTCTCGGCTTTCTACGTCACAAGCATGTTGCAGGCGCGACACTCATTCGCGCTGACGCCGGATTTGGCGGTCATCGCCAGTTTCATGATCCTGGTTCTGAGTATTTAGCCGCGCACTCTCCGGTGCGAATTGAATTCGTCGAAACGCCACAACTAGTCGACGAACTGTTGCCGACTTTGTACGACATGGTTACCGACGGCTTGATCACCGTTCAAGATGTCACCGTCATAAAAAATAGCGCCAAGGACGGGAAGCCGGCGGGAAAAGATCCCGAGATTCCAAAGAAGGTCGGAATCACGCTGGGAAAACTCGTTCGAATCTACTTGGGCGAATCAGATCGTTACAACGAGGAGCCGCTTTATGAAGCGATTGTGAAGAAGCTGCGCATGATGGATTTCGCGGGAGCTACCGTTTACCGCGGCATTTTAGGATACGGGGCGAAGGGACACACGCACAAAGCTGGCAGATTTCATCTGTCGCACGACCTTCCAATTGTAATTTCGGTAGTGGAAAAGCCCGAAAAGGTGAACGAACTCGTTCAGGTTGTGGCCGCAATGATGCAAGACGGAATCATCGTTACGTCGGAGGCCGAGTTGCACCACATCGTGCACGAATTGCCTGCTTCGGGAGAGCAAACCCCCAAGTGAACGGTCAACTCGCTAAACTGCTGCGCGTCTACGTCAACGAAGATGATCGTTACGGCGCCAAGCCGCTTTACGAAGCTATCGTGGAGCGTTGCCGTGAGCTTAAGGTTGCCGGCGCCACCGTGTTCCGCGCCTTTGAAGGATTTGGCGAAACCGCGGAATTGCATCATCGTCATCTTTTTGGTGGCGGACAACCTGTTGTGATCACCATCGTCGAACGCCCAGAAAAAGCAGAACGGATACTGCCTGTACTTCACAGCATGATGAACGGCGGGATCGTGGCTGTGACAGATGTGGAAGTGACGGCGATTTCTAAAGGCGTTCGAATTCTTCTCGAATAGTTGCACCGAATCGCAGATCCGGCAATTTGCAACACCACTCCGAACTTATTGCGGCCAAAGCCGGTTCGCAATGAAAAATCCTGCCCAGGCTGCGGCCAGACCGACAACGACGCTGGCCCCCATATAAAGTAGGCTTATCGCTGCCGCGCCGTTTCGCAATGTTATCAGCGCCTCCCATTCGAAGCTTGAAAATGTGGTGTATCCGCCCAATATCCCCGTGACAAGAAACAGACGCCAATTCACATGGACGGATGGCCTGTTCAGAAATACGGCCATCAGAACACCTATCAGGAACGAACCGGTGACATTAATGAAAAATGTTCCTGCGGGAAAAGTGCCTGGGTAAACTTGGCTTACCAGCGTTCCAACAAAAAAGCGGACCACTGCGCCAATGCCTCCGCCGAACATTACGGCAAGGTATTTGCTCATCGTTCAACGGCAGTTGAGCTATTGTGACTAGCTGGCACCGCAGACTCCTCTCTGTGTGAGTAGGAGTCATCTTCCCCGTGCGGGGCGGTTGAGGCGAACTCCAACGCCGTATGTGTTCTCTTACAGACTACAACGAGCGTGAAGCAGAAAATAACGCTTTAGTGCTATATGGCAGGCGAATATAAACTGCGCTGGAACAATACTTCGCCTTGCTGCTGTTACTCTGAATTTCGTGAAGTACGTAAACCTTGGCAACACCGGACTGAAGGTGTCACGCTTGTGCCTCGGCTGCATGACTTATGGTTCGAGTAAGTGGCGCGATTGGGTCCTTGACGAAGAGGAAAGCCGCCCGTTTATTAAGCGTGCGCTCGAAGCTGGCATCAACTTCTTCGATACGGCCAATATGTATTCGAATGGCGCGAGCGAAGAGGTTGTAGGTCGCGCACTGCGCGATTTCGCCAAGCGAGACGAAATCGTAATCGCCACAAAGGTCTTCAATCCCATGCGCCCGGATCCAAACGGTCGCGGCTTATCGCGCAAGGCCATCATGACAGAAATCGATCACAGCCTGAAACGTCTGGGCACCGATTATGTCGATCTCTATCAGACGCATCGTTGGGACTACGATACAGGTATTGAGGAAACCATGGAGGCTCTACACGATGTGGTGAAGACCGGCAAAGCTCGCTATGTTGGCGCTTCATCAATGTTCGCGTGGCAATTTTCAAAAGCGCTTTATACATCTGACTTGCATGGATGGACCCGCTTTGTGTCCATGCAAAATCATTACAACCTCATCTACCGCGAAGAGGAGCGCGAGATGCTTCCGCTTTGCCGCGAACAGGGCATTGGCGTAATTCCGTGGTCGCCATTGGCGCGTGGATTCTTAGCCGGAAACCGCAATAGACAGGGCGGGGAAACCACGCGCGCGAAAACCGACGATTACGCCAAGCAGATGTATTATCAGGACGACGACTTTATCGTTGCCGAACGGCTAACTGAGGTGGCGGAAGACCATAAGTTGCCTAACATGCAGGTAGCCCTCGCCTGGATTCTTACTAAGCCGGAAGTTACTGCGCCTATCATTGGAGCGAGTAAGTTATCTCATTTGGAGGATGCACTGGCCGCGCTATCTGTACAGTTAGCGCCGGAAGAAATCAAGCGTCTCGAAGAACCGTACAGGCCGCATCGAATTTTAGGGCACTCTTGACCTCCGCTGTATCAGCCAGCAAACGCCGGCGCAGCAACGCGCCGCCAGGCGTAAAGCGGATGCTTTTCGGTTAATGCCGCAACGCCATGGCGCACTTCCTCGAGAGCTTCCTTAGCCTTGACATTGTTTAACGCCTTTGCGATTAGCCGGCCCACTTCCTGCATCTCAGATTCGCGAAAGCCGCGTGTAGTCACCGCGGGGCTTCCTAAGCGGATGCCGCTCGGGTTCAACGGCGGATTGGTGTCGAACGGAATGGCGTTTTTGTTGGCGGTAATATACGCTTCATCGAGCGCCGTTTCGGCCTCTTTGCCTTTTATGCCTTGGGCGAAAACGTCGATCAGGAACATGTGCGAATCTGTTCCGCCACTGATTACTCGAAAACCCTCATTTTGCAGAGATTTCGCCAACGCGCGCGCGTTTGCCAGTACCTGCTGCTGATATTCGCGGAACCCTTCTGATAGCGCCTCGCGGAAGCAAATTGCCTTTGCCGCAATCATATGCACGAGCGGTCCGCCTTGCGCGCCCGGAAAAACTGCCCGATCAATCGCCTGCGCAAACTTTTCTTTGCACAAAATCATGCCCGATCGCGGTCCTCGAAGCGTTTTATGAGTAGTCGATGTGACAATGTCGGCGTGCTCGCACGGATTCGGGTAAAGGCCTGCAGCAACGAGTCCTGAATAATGCGCGATATCTACAAGAAAGACCGCGTTTATTGACTCCGTTATTTCGCGGAAACGCGCAAAATCAATAACACGCGAATATGCGCTCGCGCCGGCCACGATCATCTTAGGCTTATGTTGCGTTGCGAGTTTCGCGACCTCATCGTAGTCGATCAGTTCGTCTTCTCTCCGAACACCGTAGGCAACAACCTTATACAATTTGCCGGAGAAATTCAGCGGGTGCCCGTGCGTCAGATGTCCCCCATGCGCGAGGTTCATGCCGAGAATCGTATCCCCAGGCTGCAATACGGATGCATAAGCGGCTTCGTTAGCTTGTGAACCGGAATGTGGTTGCACATTGACATATTCCGCTTTGAACAATTGCTTGGCGCGGTCACGCGCCAGGCTCTCCACTACATCGACGAATTCGCAGCCTCCGTAATAGCGCTTGCCTGGATAGCCCTCAGCATATTTGTTAGTGAATACACTACCGGCTGCTTCGAGCACGGCTTCCGAGGTGAAGTTTTCGCTGGCAATCAACTCCAGCCGGCTATTCTGGCGCTCCGTCTCCTGCCGGATGGCTTCATAAATCTCCGGATCTGACTCCAAAAGAGGCCTTGCCATCCGTTGCTGTTCAGTCATATAAAGTCGGTTTCTCCGCGAGACCTGCTCTAATTAGTTTATTAGACCTGATGAGGTGGAGCACTCTTTTCATACCTACGCTGCGCGAAGTGCCGGCAGAAGCCGAAGTCATTAGTCATCAACTGCTTCTGCGCGCTGGATACATTCGGCAGTTGTCCGCTGGCATCTACAATTACCTTCTGCTTGCGCAGCGCTCGCTGTTAAAAATTCAACACATCATCCGTGAAGAGATGAATGCTATCGGTGGCCAGGAAGTTCTTCTGCCCGCGCTGAATCCGGCTGAGATTTGGCAGGAATCCGGACGCTGGGACGTGATGGGCGACAACATGTTTCGTCTGAAGGATCGCTTCGGCCGCGATCTGTGTCTCGGCATGACTCATGAAGAAGTGGTGACCTTTATCGCTCGCGGCGAACTGCGCAGCTATAAGCAACTGCCGCAAATGTGGTATCAGATTCAGACGAAATTTCGCGATGAGCCGCGGCCCAAATCTGGTTTACTGCGCGTGCGCCAGTTCATCATGAAGGATGCATACACGTTTGATGTTGACGCCGCGGGATTAGATATTGCTTACGACAAGCAATATGGAGCCTACCGCCGCATCTTCGATCGCTGCGGGCTGGAATACATCGTGGTCGAAGCCCATTCGGGAGCGATGGGTGGTAGTCAGTCGCACGAGTTCATGGTCCGCTCCGACGCTGGTGAAGACTTCATTGTTCACTGTCCGAAATGTGGCTATGCCGCGAACCTGGAAAAAGCTGCGTCTAGCGCCGTTCCCCCCAGCGCGCCGGATCCGGAAGGCGAACTTTCACCGGAAGAATTTCACACTCCCGGTTTTAAGACCATTGCTGAAGTTGCGGGTTTCGTAAAGCTGCCCGAGACATCGCAGATGAAAAGTCTGGTAATGGTCGCCGACGAAAAGCCGGTGTTGATCATGCTGCGCGGGGATCATCAACTGAGTGAAACTAAGCTTGCGTCGATTTTGGGCGCGACCGAAATTCGACCCGCCCACCCGCAGGAAATCATGGAATGGTTCGGTGCAAGTGCCGGTTCGCTTGGCCCCGTCGGCGTCAAAAAACTGCGTGTTCTTATGGATGCGGCATTGAATGGCCGGCGCAACATGATTGCAGGGGCCAACCGCGACGATTATCACCTGCGCAATGTCACGCCGGGCAAGGATTTCACTGCTGAAATACATGACCTGCGGCAGGCGAACGAAGGTGATGCCTGCCCAGTCTGCGGGAATGCGTTACAGGTGATGAAAGCCATTGAGATTGGTCACATCTTTAAACTCGGTTACAAGTATTCCCAATCCATGGGACTGCGTGTTTTGGGCGAGGACGGAAAAGAAATTACGCCGATTATGGGCTCCTATGGCATCGGCATCGAACGGATTTTGACTTGCGCCATCGAACTGTTTCACGACAAAGACGGCATGTCGCTGCCTCCACCGATTGCTCCATTTTCAGTTGTGATCACTCCCGTCAATTATTCGGACTCGCTGCAACGCGAAGCCGCTGACATGCTGTATGCCGAATGTCTTCGTTTTCGCATCGACGCACTTCTGGATGATCGTGATGAGCGTCCGGGGGTCAAATTCAAGGATGCCGACTTAATTGGTATTCCTTATCGCTTCACAGTCGGCAAAAAGCTGAGCGAAGGCAAAATTGAGTTTGTTGAGCGGCGTACGCGTGCGTCGGAAGACGTGCTACTGGCGAACGCAATTCCTCACCTGAGAAAGAAGAT
>DASREJ010000097.1:0-5477 GCA_035652115.1 Bryobacteraceae bacterium | reverse complement strand
TATCTTCATGAAATCGACGGATCAGGTGCGCCCCACTTGAACATGCCTGCGGGTGGCAGCCGATTGCCACCCAGTCAAGAGACCGTGGCTAAGCGCCTTCACTATGTCAAGCAAGAGGGGCAGCAGGTATTCAAGTTTGCAGTTCGGAAGATGTACGAACTCTCAGATGCGCTGCTGAAGAAGCACGGAATTTCTCCTTGCGAAGTTAAGCTGCTAATTCCTCATCAGGCCAATAAGCGCATTATTACTGCCACTGCCGAACGCTTGGGACTCGCGCCCGAAAATGTGGTGCTGAACATTGAAAAGTACGGCAACACAACGGCCGCCACAATTCCGCTGGCTACGCGGGACGCCATAGCCGACGGGCGGCTCCAGAAAGGTGATTTAGTTTTATTTGCAGCGGTAGGAGCAGGCTACACGGCCGGCGTCAGTTTGTGGCGCTGGATGTTCTAGCCCTATCGGGCTGAATGCCAGCGGCCTTCAACTGTCTTTGGTACTCTCTCAACACACGAACGACGTATGCGCGGGTTTCGTAGTAGGGGGGAACGCCGCGATACTTTGCAACGGCGGCAGGCCCGGCATTGTAGGCCGCGAGCGCAAGCACCGGGTTGTAGTTGTAACGCTCCAGAAGTGCACGGAGGTACCGTGCTCCGCCCGAGGCGTTTTGAACGGCGTTCTTAGGGTCCACGCCTAATTCAGATGCGGTGCCTGGCATGAGCTGCATGAGACCGATTGCGCCTTTATTTGAGATCGCCTCCTGGCGCAAGCCTGATTCTACTTTGGCAACGCAGCGCATGAAGATCTCATCTACGCCCTCCACTCTGGCAGCCGAACTCAAAATCGCTTGGGGCTTTTGAGATGATGGAATCGTTTTTGCTGTCGCCGTAGCAGTTCCTTCGGTAACCACAACAATTCCCTGAATTTCGTTCGCCGGATACTCTACTGTGCCGGTCCCGACGTGCAGTACGTAAATGCCGTCTGTCTGCGTATGCGAATCGGCCGTGATCGAAAAACCGGTTGTCAGATAAACCGTCTCGCGCGCGAAACAGCTTGCAACCACCGTCGCCGATAGTACAATCAGCGTGCCAAGCCGCACAGATCAGCCTCGGCCGCTCATCATAGCAGCACGAGTTTCGATTCTGGAATCCAAATTCGATTCAGTGTCCGTGTCGAGCAGCATGAACTCGTGTTCCAGCAAAGTAGCGGAAACGAGCGTCTTTACAGCTACCTCGGCAATGCTGCTGTTCTTGCCATAACGCGACGTGAACAAATCAGACACGTCTTGCAACTGCTTCCGAATACCGGAAAGGTATCTCGTCATGGCAGCGTGTTCATCCCTGCTCAGAGGATATTCCACTCCGCTCTCCTTCAAATTGTGAAGCTTAGTTCATATCTTCCCACATGTCTCATTGGCCGAACACCGTAAAATCCCCTATTCCCCATGCGCTTTGTCTTTGCTACAGCGCCGCGGTTTCTACGGAGGAGGGCGGTAGGCTCATTTTAGATGGGTACTCCTACTTCTTTATCCTGTAGCCGTTGTGGCAAGACATTTCAATCAAATAAGCTCCTGAACCTCTGCGATTGTGGTGGGCCGTTGCTGGTGAACTATGATCTGGACGCCATTCGAACCACGTGGCACAAAGACAGCCTCAAAGATGCGCCTGCGACTATGTGGCGCTATGAGCCGGTGCTCCCGGCCAGTCGATCTGAAGCAGTGTCGCTTGGCGAAGGCTGGACTCCGCTGATCCGCGCTGAAAAACTTGGCCATCAGATCGGGGCGAATCAACTTTGGATCAAGGATGAAGGACAGAATCCAACGGATTCCTTCAAAGCAAGAGGGCTTTGCTGTGCCGTCACGATGGCCAAAAAACTCGGCGGAAAGAAACTCGCCATTCCATCCGCCGGGAATGCTGCAAGTGCTCTGGCGGCCTATGCTGCAGCAGCCGGTCTCGAAGCGAACATCTTTATGCCGCGCGATGTACCGCAGGCCAATTTCATAGAATGCAAAGCCTATGGCGCGAACGTCACGCTCGTCAATGGTTTGATCAGCGACTGCGGCAAAATCGTCGCCGAACGCAAAGCGCGCGAAGGATGGTTTGAAATCAGCACGCTCAAGGAGCCATACCGGATCGAGGGCAAGAAGACGATGGGCTACGAAGTGGCCGAGCAATTTGGTTGGCAACTTCCGGACGCGATTCTTTATCCTTGCGGCGGCGGAGTCGGACTCATCGGAATGTGGAAAGCGTTTGACGAGTTAGAAAAACTCGGCTGGATCGGCAGCAAGCGGCCAAAAATGATTTCAGTGCAAGCCGCAGGTTGCGCGCCAATCACACGTGCCTTTGAACAGCACGCCGAAGCAAGCGACTTTTGGCAGGACGCTCATACGGTGGCAAGCGGCCTTCGTGTTCCTAAGGCTCTTGGCGACTTTCTGGTGCTTCGCGCGGTGCGTGACAGCGATGGAATTGCGATTTCCGTTTCCGACGAGGACATGCTCGACGCGGGGCAGCAAACGGCAAGCGAAGCGGGGATCTTCCCGGCGCCGGAAGGCGGCGCCTGCGTTGCAGCGGTCAAAGAGCTATTGCGAACTGGCTTTTTAAAGGCGGACGAGCAGATCGTTATTTTTAACACGGGATCCGGTCTCAAGTACCTGGAAGCGTATTCTACGCGTTTTCCGCGGCAGGTTAGCGGTGAGCAGGATAAACTCGGCGGCCTAATTACACCTCGGTAACAGTCGAATGAAATTTTCCGGTAGAAGTGCTAGCGCCCGCGGTTTGACTTCTAAATGTGCACGAATTTATGGCACGATGAAGAAGTCAGTTTGGACTATCGGTTTTTCCGCTTGGTGCTGTCTCCTGTCGGTTTCGCCCAACTCAGATGACCTTCGTTTCCGAACAACAGTTAGGAGTGTATTGTGACAAAGCTTTTCGTAGGGAATCTGCCCTACAAGGCTACCGAAGCAGATCTTCAGGCTTTTTTCGAGGAGGCTGGCGTTCACGTGGACAGCGTGAACATTCTGCGTGATCGTTTTAGTGGCGAAGCTAGAGGTTTTGGATTCGTCGAAATTAGCGACGATGCGGCAGCAACGCAGGCAGTGCAGGCTTGTAACGGGCGTGCTCTGATGGGGCGCGCGCTTGTAGTCAATGAAGCGCGTCCTCCCGAGCGGCGTGAACGATCCCAAGGCGGCGGTGGTGGCGGCGGCCGTCAGCGCGATTTTGGTGGAAGCAAAAACCGCTGGTAATTCTATTCCGCGTTTCATAAGATCTTGACGGCATGATTGCTGTCGAACTCGAATCAGGCACCGTTTCGATCCGGGAGAAGCCTGTTCCGGATCGACCGCCTGAATTTGCGCTGCTCAAAACGAGAGTCGCGGGCATCTGCAATACAGATCTCGAGCTGCAGCGAGGGTACTACGGATTTGTAGGAACGCCCGGCCATGAGTTTGTAGCCGAAGTAGTAGAAGCCGATTCTCGTTCACTTGTCGGTAAACGCGTTGCCGGCGAAATTAATCTGGCATGTGGTCACTGTTCGTTTTGTGCCGTTGGCCTCGCGCGTCACTGTAGGAATCGTACGGTGTTGGGCATCGTGAAACACCCCGGCGCTTTCGCTGAATTTTTCACTCTGCCCCAACAGAATTTGCATCTCATTCCGGATAACGTCTCCGATGAGGAGGCGGTATTTGTAGAGCCGCTCGCCGCGGCCTGCGAAATTCTCGACCAGGTCTCAATTCCTCAAGACGAACGAGTTGCCGTTCTGGGCGATGGCAAACTGGGGCTTCTGATCACCCAAGTACTTAGAACGCACGGCGCCCATGTGACGTTATATGGGCATCATTCGGCCCACCTCGCTATGGCGCAAAGATGGGGAATAGAAGCAAGTGACTCCTCGGAACGTCCTCTTGCGGAGTATCAATTTGTGATTGAAGCAACCGGGTCGGGCACAGGTCTGCGCCAGGCTGTAGCAATGACACGGCCGCGTGGCACGATCGTGATGAAATCCACTATCCACGGCGATCTACCGATTGATACGGCCCCGATCATCGTCAACGAAATCACTTTGCTGGGCTCGCGCTGCGGCCGTTTCGAGCCTGCACTGGATCTCTTGAAGCATCGGCAGCTTGACGTGCGCTCGATGCTGGCAAACGAGTTCGCTCTTGCTGACGCGCCCAAAGCGTTTGCCGAAGCCGCGAAACCCGGTGTGCTGAAGGTCCTGTTGCGAAACGAGGCTCCGTAACCTATTTGGGTTCGGAGCCGCTCTGCGATTTCGTCGAATTCGATACTGCCGTTAGCGGAGTAACTCCGCCACCTAACATGGCGCGATTGAATGCAGGCAGCTCTTTATCAACCAGGGCGCGATAATCGCCCTGAGCCTTGGTCAAGTCTTTCTCAATAGATTCCAGAACAAGAGTAGAAGTTTGAGTCGGCGCGAAGTCCGCACCGCCCGCAACGTCGCCGGCCCCCGTCCCAACCTCGCCATTCAGCCAGATCAGATTCAGGTAAACCTTATAAGGCTCGACGTAGTATTTGTCGTCGCTATTGGCGTCGGTTTTTGAGATCAACTCAAATTCAACGTTCTTCATCCGCTGATCCATACCTTGCGCGCTCTTTAGAAGATCGGGCTTGCCGTTCTCAGCGCGCAACATCTTTTGCACATCCTCAACCTGCTTGCGCATCCACTCGATCTGATTGACCATATCGGAGGTCTCGTTAATGTCATCGCGAATGCGTAGCTGCATTTTGAGCGAAGCGGACAGATCTGCGTCGCTGGCTGTAGTTTTTGGCGATTTCAGGATCTCCAAAGGTTCGTTGTAGTCTTTGCCGGCAACGGTCAAGCGGACGGTATATTTCCCTGGCGTCACAATCGGCCCTACTTCAGCCTGCTGAATTCCCCAATGAGTGATCGGGCGCGAGTCGGCGTGGCGGAACCGCGGTTCGTCCCAAATGAAAGGATTGTCTGGCGCGTCGGTGCGCAGTTTGACCAGCTTAGGCGGTTCGTAGCGAAGGTCCCAACTCCGCCGGTTGAGCCCGGGATGGGCAGCGATATTTTTGTATTCGCGAACCGGCTTCCCTTGCGCGTCGAGAATTGCCAGGTTCACGCGGGTAGGCGATTTCAATTCAAAATCAATGAACGCGTGTCCTCCCGGAACGATTCGATATACGGTCAGCGGTTTGTATAAGTTGACCTGTGCATCGGTCGAATGCTCGGCGCGCTGCTCCAGCGGTGTGATGTCATCCAGGATGTAAATGCCGCGGCCGTAGGTGGACACGACAACATCGTGGAACGTTTTCTGCACCTCGATCCACGTGACCGGCGCATGCGGCAAGCCGGCTTGCATCGCGTGCCAGTTCGCTCCGTCATCGGAAGAGTAGTAAAACGCATTACCGGTTCCCGCGAATAGCAGACCCTTCTTGTTCGGGTCTTCCGCAACCGATCTCACATAAGCCAACGGCCCCGTCGGCAGGCCGCCGATGATCTTCGTC
>DASREJ010000096.1:0-76746 GCA_035652115.1 Bryobacteraceae bacterium | reverse complement strand
GACGAGTTCCGAAAGAAGGTTTGCGCTGCGTTGGAACGGCTGGCAACGATGCTTGAGGAGCAGAGCGAATATGCCGCAGCGATTCCGTATGCCGAGCCACTGGTTGCCACGGAAGGCTATTCCGCAGCGGAAGTTGGTCAGACGTATGAGAGAGCACTTGAACTTTCGAGGCAACTCGACAACCGAAACATTTTCGCGATTTTCAGCGGAGTTTGGGTGTTTCATACGGTGCGAGGCGACCTCGAGAAGGCGCGGCAGACCAGTCTGGAATTCCTCAAGGAGGCGGAACGCGAGCCTACGCCCGGGTTGATGCTGACAGGGAATTTCCTGTTGGGAAGCAACTTATTTCATTTGGGTGAATTGGAGAAATCACTTGCGCATTTGAATGCTGCCATGCGCGAACACAAAGGCACTTTGGAACCAGTGCTGGCATTGTTTGCCGGTCCAGATATCGAGTTTTTCTGCCGCTCTTATCTTTGCCACATCGCGTGGCACCGCGGCGACGGAAATTGCGGAAGGGACCATGTCGAGAACGCAATTGCAGGCGCCCGCGCGTTGCGCCGTCCATTCAGCGAGGCAATTGCGCTGAACTATGCGGCGATGCTTCATGCCTTTGAGGATGAGACCCGGGCGGCGCTTGAACGCGGGCGAGAGGCGGTGGAACTTTGCCGGCGGCATGGATTCACCTATTACTTGGCAATGGCAAATGTATTGACGGGTTGGGCGGCAGCCGCTCAAGGCGAGGTTGAAATTGGACTTGCGCAACTTCGCGAAGGGCTGGATAGTCTCCGTAGGTTGGGCGCGGAGCTGCGTCTGCCTTACTATTTCGCACTGCTGGCCGAAACCCTTGCGCGTACAGGTCTGGCCGGTGAAGCCCGAGCAAGTCTTTCGAACGGATTTGCGTTTGCCAGCAAGAACGGAGAGCAATGGACTCTCGCCGAGCTGTACCGTGTGCAAGGTAACCTTCTTGCTGCCGAGGAAAAGATGGAGGCAGCGAGCGCCAGCTTCCAAAAGGGCCTGGAGGCTGCCCGGCAGTGCGGCTCATTGGCGTTCGAGAAAAAGTTGTCGATTCTCGTGGCCGGAACGCGCGAAAACTACTTCCCAGAACGCTTTTAGAACGCTCGAAGCCGCAAAGTAGGTCAAGACCGCACAATGGACCCGTAGGTTCACCGCGGATTAAAGAGGAGCGACATGTCATTGGAGCAAGCGATTGCGGACTTTCGCGGACAGTTTCGAGGAACAGTAATCGAACCCGGGGACGCGCAATACGAGCAAGCAAGAAAGGTGTACAACGCGATGATCGATCGCAAGCCGAGGCTTATCGTACAGTGCACAAACGCCGCCGACGTGATGGCGGCCGTCCGAATGGCACGCAATAGTGGGCTGCACGTTTCTATCCGTAGCGGGGGACACAATGCGGCCGGTCTGGGTGTTAGCGATAACGCAGTGGTGGTCGATTTGGCGCCGATCAACTATGTCAGAGTGGATACTGCGTCACGGACGGTGCTGGTAGGCGCTGGTTGCAAATGGAGCGATGTTGATCACGCCACACACCCGTTCGGCCTGGCTGTTCCATCGGGTATTGTTTCCAGCACCGGAGTGGCGGGCCTGACCTTGGGCGGTGGAATGGGGCATCTGAGCCGAAAATATGGCCTCACGATCGATAACTTGATCTCGGCTGATGTCGTGCTGGCTGACGGCACGTTCGCAGTCGCGAGCGCGGATGAAAACGCTGACCTGTTTTGGGCGCTTCGCGGCGGCGGAGGGAATTTCGGGATCGTGACTTCTTTTCTGTTTGAGGCTCATCCAGTAAGTACCGTTTGTGCCGGACCGATGCTGTGGAGTTTGGACGACGCCGCGGATGTCATGAAATGGTACCGGGAATTCATAACGCAAGCGCCCGAGGAAATGAATGGCTTCTTCGCAGCGCTCACCGTTCCACCCGGACCGCCGTTTCCCGAACAGTTGCACTTGAAAAAAATGTGCGGCATCGTGTGGTGCTATCTGGGTTCAATGGAACAAGCGAACACGATTCTAGAGCCTATCCGCAGCTATCGCCCGCCGGCATTTGAGTTCTTTGGGCCGATGCCGTTCCCCATGCTGCAAGGACTATTCGATCCTCTTTATCCGGCGGGTCTGCAATGGTATTGGAAGGCGGATTTCTTCAAGGAGCTGAGTGACGCTGCAATTGAAAAGCATCTCGAACATGCACCGCTCTTGCCGACGTGGCAGTCGACCATGCATTTGTATCCGGTAAATGGGAAAGTGAATCGCGTAGGCGAAGGTGAGACGGCTTTCAGTCATCGGGATTCCGTATGGAGCGAGGTTATAGTGGGCGTGGATCCCGATCCAACAAACGCCGGAAAGATTACTGAGTGGGCCAGGAATTACTATAACGCCTTACATCCGTTTGGCGCCGGCGGTGCCTATCTCAATTTCATGATGGAAGAAGGCGAGGATCGGATTCGAGCAACGTACCGAGGAAACTATGATCGGCTGGCCAAGATCAAAGCGAAGTACGATCCGGACAACTTTTTCCGCGTAAATCAAAACATCCGCCCGGCCGCTGCGTAGGAACCTTGCTTAACGTCCAAGGCTGGCGTGATTTGGCTTTGACATTCGAGCCATGTGCCGTGACAGACGCTCGCTTGCCGCCTTGCGCAAATTAATTACCTTTTGGCGCTCTGTCCCGAGCATGTGCGCTATCACGGCGTCTGGCAGCGGCAGATGTTGACAAAGCAAGGCAAACTTGTCGTCGTTGCGATGGCATTCTTCGGCTTGACGCCACGTCTTGTCACTCAAATCGATCGCCTGCCACGCACGCGCGAATTGCTCGTCGGTAATCTGCAGGGCTGCGCCGATCTGATTGAGGCTGGTGACACCATGAATCCAAAATAGTTCCAATTGACCATCTGCTGCCGTGAAATTCAACAGATAGGCGAGACGTTGAGAGCGGGGTAGCTGCTGGATCTCGTTCCACAGACTACACAAGAATTCTTTCCATTCGGCGTGTTCATCAGGATGCCGCTCGCGGTCAGGCAACCATTCGCTAAGCGGCCTCTGCGGCCGCTGGCCATCGGTCAGCGGATTCAGTTCCTTGATCCGCTTTAAGCCACAAACGATTCTCGTCAAGTCTTTAAACCTGACCGGATGACCCAGCCATTCGAAGAGCAATCGCAATAGCTCCAAATGGCTGATGCTCGACCCTTCGCAGGCTAATGGCACTACGTCTTGAAATGAACGCGGCTCTTGGAGCAAACGGGTCAGCCGCGCACTGTGAACATGGCCGAAGCACCGATCACGCCACAACGCGAATCCACAAAGTTTGTTGCCGCCGCTCTCCCAGAACGCGAAAGACAGTTCACGTTTGAGAGCATGCCTAAGAGAGTTCACAAGGCTTCGGCGCTTAGGGTGTTCTTCGCGCACTTGTCCTTTGACTACGCGTGAAGCGATTACCTTTACGTAGTGAGGATAGTCGCCGATCATGCGGGTGTTGTGATGAGCACGAAGTTTTCGCAATCGCTTCACAAGCCGATGTGCGGCCTCTTGAAACGCATCTTCCGGAGTACGGCTCGCTCGCGTGATCATTGCGATGCCGGGCGTTGCGTGCTCAATCAGCGCCTCCAGATGTCGCGCGGCTTCCCGTTCATCGTTCGTGTAGAGAAATGGCAGCAGTATCGAATCGATATGCGCCGTCGACTCAAGGCTCACGTTGCATGCTCCGCAGGATCTTCCTCGCCTAAGCCTGCGAGAAATCCTGCGGGCAATGTACGTTCAGGAATTAAGAATTGTGAATGCGATCCCGGGTAGCTGAAAGAGCGTTGTCAAAATGTCCAGGAGACGCCGATCAGCGGTACAACGGGGGCGGTTAATCCAGCGTCGTTGAGCCGGAAAATCAGGTTCCCGCTTACTAACAACGTACGACTGATATTAACTTTTGCGCCAACTGCGCCGCTAACCAAATTCAACCCACCCTTTTCAAGTGTGGTTTCAGGAAACGTTCTGCCAAGGGGGTCCGTGAAGCTCCCCGGAACCACTCGAGTCGCATTAAACAATCTCTGGCCGAGAAGATCCGCAGCTAACGTAATGTGCCGCGTTGCTGGTATGTCGAACCCTGCTGCATAGGTAACGGCATCGGGCAAGTTGCCTTTTTGTCCCGTGAGAACGTCGCCGGCAAGCACGCTTTTGCCGTTCCACTGGTATCCGACATTCACGTGCGGCGCGAATCGCCGGGCAGCATACGAAAAGGCCACGAAGGGATGCACTCCCAGCGCGCCGGAACCCAGAAAATTTAAGGCGTCTCCGGTGGGCGCCCGAACATCGCCTAAAAGTGAGATCGCCGCGCGCTCTCCGCGGAAAACCGCCCACTTCACTCGAAAACTGACATCGCCGATTCCAGTCGCGTTGTTGTTCATTGCGTACACGGCCTGCGTGCTGGTGTTCGGCGCGTTCGGATCGAAATAGTGAGCTTGGCCGAATCTGGGGTCCGGGGGAGCAACCCGCTGAATTGTGGCGTTGGACACGAGCCCAAAGTGGGCGTTTACTAACGGAATCGCCGCCGAAATATCGAGACGGTCCGTCAACCCGTAAGTTGCGACAGCGGTGAACTGATTTATCTTGAGATCGATATCGCTGCGAGTTGTAATTATGTCTTTCTCATAGGGTGCGCCGGTTTCCTGTTCGTGGTGCAATATACCGGGGAATGAGTTGAGGTCGACCCCGTCCACTTTGTCGAACGCGAAGTATTGATATGAGAATCCAATATATAGCTTACGTCGGCCGATGGTCTCGGCCCGTTCCGTAAGAATCGGGCCAAAACTTTCAGACGATCGCTGATAAACGCCAGCGGCCGAATTGAAATCGTACACGAACCCGGAACCGGGCGACGCAAATGGAAGAGTCGCTATTTGGGTACCGATTGCAGTATTCACAGGGGTGAATGATTGCTGAATAAAGTCTGATTCGAAATGCGCGGAGTGGAAATCGTTCGGAAGGATAATTCCGTTCGGCCCGAATAGATGCGGAATCATACGAGCGAGCTTTTCTCCGCCCTTCTGATCGAAAAAAACGACTTCTTGTGCGGGGAGCAGGCTTGCTCCCGCGCTGATCATCAGCGCAAATAGTGTGAGGGTTCTTTGCATGTTGGCTGTACTCCCGGAAAGCGCAACTTAGCGTTGCCAACAACAAAGGATGCTAATCGATAGCCGATATTACCCACCGCCCATTTTCTTTGTGCAAGTGAACTGTGCGAGTTTCTTCGACTGGCTTCTGACGGCCGAATTCAGTAATCTGATCCGTGACGCGACTGCAGCGTATGGTGGCGTTCTCATCTATAACTTCGGCGGCCGCGAGTGGGCGTAATTGCGATCGGATTTCTCCCTTGCCGCGAAAGGCGCGTGCAAGCGCAGTTTCCGGCAATCCAGGCCAGATAGTTTTCAAAAGATTGAGATTCTTTTGGTCAAATGCAGCGGCGTACACCGTAAGCACTCTTGAGATCTCCTCGCGATCAACAGTGAGCTGGTTGTCCGTTTTCTTTTTTGCGATGCCTGCCGCTTCTCTTTTCATGCGCTCGATTTCCAGGGTTGCCTGTTGTGCGAGCGGAGTAGCGCTGTGCTCCGCGGCAAAGCGCTCCAAGGCGGAGACATCTTTTCGATCCAACGCATTCCAATCGAGTTGGGCCAGCAGTTGGAGCGCTTCGGCGCGTCGAGCACTGTTCGGATATTTCTGTATGAAAGTCTGGATTGCGGCGCGATCGGTTCCTGATCTTGCCGCGGTCCAGTCGGTTGCCTCATTCTCTTCGCGATCCGGATGCGCGAGCGCGGGCGATGAGGACGGGGAGGCGGGCGGGGTGATTTGCGGCGCTACTTGTTGCGGACTTGGCTTCGCAGCTTGAGGAATTTGCTCTAAGCGCAGAGCCGTTTTATTAAGGTCTAGCGTTTCACCTGGCCTCAAGGTGCTTTGCGTCGACGAACCTGTAAATCCATCTTTCGCTAACCCGACAGTGTGAGTGCCTGGCGAGACGACAATTGAAAGAAGGCGACCGCCGTGTACTGTACCGGCTGGACTACCATCCACCAGCACAACCGCACCGTCCGGAGCGCCCGTAAGAACAAGGGTGGCGGGTTTGGGACCCAGGCTGAACGACGCGCGAAACTGCTCATTCGTCCGAATTTTGGCTCGTATGTGTTCAGGACTCGCCTTATATCCCTGTTTCTGAACTTCAATCGTGTAGTCGCGCGGTTGGAGCGGAATTGCCAAGTGCCCGCTTTGCATTTGCTTCGTTCGTCTGCCATCAATCAACACAAATGCTTCGTCCACGTTGGCTTGGATGATGAGAGTACCTTCCGGATTTGCGCTCGAGCTGGGTTGAACTGCATTTGCGCGAGCGCCGATCTTTGGAGGTGAGGCTGGAACCGGTGTGCGTAGGAGGTGCAGCGGTACGCTCCTTTCTTTGCCCATCGATACGTTTTTCCTAAGCGTCAGCATATATACGGTTGCCACTGTTGCGGCGATTAAAAGACAACCAAGAGCGACAAATGACTGCCTTCGAAAACACCATGAGCGCCAAAACGAACCCGCAAGGAGGTTCGCCGGCTGTCTTTCTAACGGCTCTTCGGCATTTGGCGAGCAGATGAGGGCGTCTTCTGTTACGGCAGGATTAGAGTCTGACGCTGCCTGGCGTGCGATTTCCGACGTCACTTCAGTTCTCGCCCGCACTTCTTCAAGCTGCGTTAACTCCTGTTGCGCGCGGGATAGTAGTGCGTCCAGCCCAGGTTCGCTGGAAAAATCAGAGCGCAAGCGTAATAGCAACTGAACTGCTTCTGCGAGCCGTCTATCGTCCACGAGTTTACGCGCGAATTCCAGCTCCGCATTGAATTGCCGCTGCCGATCGCGCTTGTCGATCTGGATTTTCGCCCTCTCGACCAGCTCTTTCGCCCCAGAGCTTTTTGGATTCAACGCGGCTGCTTCAGAAGCTTTGCGCATCGCTGCTTCAAAATTGCCAAATGCCAGATCCGCGCGCGCTTCTGTCAGTAGCTGGACGGACTTGCAGCTTTGATCATTCTTGAGTTGCGCTTCACTTGAACGCGCTTGAAGAATTTCGTCGTCCGGATCTAACCGGAGCGCGGCATTAAAGGTCTGGACGGCATCGGCATAGTTTCCTTCGGCCATCGACTGACTGCCTTTGGCGATCAGCGCTTCAATCCGCGGCCGTAGCAGTTGCCGCCGGAGTGTAGTTTGAACTTCGTCGCGCAATTTGCGCGCGGCTTGATTCGCGCTATCGAGGTCAATGGCTTCGTTGAGGAGAGAGAGCGCACGTTTGGCATTGCCGCCAACCGTAAGATGACGGGCTTCCTGAACCATGGCCGTTGCGCGTTCGCCACGCAGCTTCATGAGTACCGGCTCGATGTCCAATCGAAGATCGCGCAATGATTGATAGCGCAGCTCACGCTCTTTGTGCAAAGCGCGACGGATTACACCATCCAGCGTTTCCGGGCACTCAGGTACGAATTGATGAATTAGCTCCGGATCTTCACTCGTGATTTTGTAAAAAATTGTGCGGGGATCATCGGCCCGGAACGGATGACGTCCGGTCAACAGCTCATAGAAAGTAACACCATAAGCGAAGACATCGCACAGGAAATCGGTGTCGGAACCCATTACCTGTTCTGGCGCCATATAAAGGAGAGTTCCCAGTAAGTGTCCTTGCCTGGTTAGGCGAGCGGCGCCATCTTCGCGTATAAGCCGCGCGATGCCGAAGTCCATGATCTTTACCCGGCCATCGGGCAAAAGCCGGATGTTTGCCGGTTTGACATCGCGATGTACAACTCCATGACGATGCGCGCAATCCAAGCCGGCAGCGACCTGAGACATGATGCTGACTTTGTCGAGCAATGTCAGCGCTCTTCTGCTTGTGATTGTTTGCTGAAGATCCTCACCCTCCAGGTATTCCATCGCAATGAACGGGACGTCTTGTTCTTCGCCGAACTCATAAATGGTGACGATATTTTCGTGCCGGAGATTCCCGGCCGCCATTGCCTCATTGTGGAAACGGGTGAGTAGATCGGTGCCCGCTTCAGATGTGAGAATTTTGATGGCGACAAGTCTGGCGACAGTCGGGTCAAACGCTCGAAAGACTCTGCCGAATCCGCCGCGGCCCAGTTCGGCTTGAATCTCATACTTTCCGAAGCGTTTAAACGCAGGGTCTGGCATGTAGTGTGGTCGGCGAGAAGCGCCCCGCCGGATACACTGAGACCTTCCCCTCAAATAGAACTGCGGATTTGACGACGCAATTTGAACTTCATTTAGGCCTGCACATAAGAATTTCTGCGATTCATTCCGCGGTAACAGGCAAAACGGGACTCTGATTTCGCATGATCGGTTGAGAGTTCTTGAAAATTTTCGATGTTGATCACGAGCTACGGCGTAACCGATCCCGGCTGCATACGAAACGAGAACGAGGACTGCTTCGTTAGTTGTCCGGACAGGGGCTACTTCGCGGTGGTGGATGGAATGGGCGGACTCCGAAACGGCGCGATGGCCGCGGAACTGACGCTATCGACTATTCAGTGTTATCTTGAATCCTCAAGCGGGCGACCGGACGTAACGTGGCCATTTGGGTATAACATCAGCATTTCGTTGAATGCCAACCGACTGGCCACCGCTATGCGATTAGCAAACCGCCAGGTCTGGAAACGCGCAGATGAACGGCCGGATTTCGGAGGCATGGGTTCGACCGTTGCGGCCGTGCTGATCGAAGCGGATGAAGCAGCAGTCGCAAACATCGGCGATAGCCGGGTTTACCTGTTTCGTGCGGGAAAACTGACGCAGCTTACAACCGATGACACATGGCTGGCGGCGGTGCTCACGCCGGGCGCTCTGGATGCCGCATCGCGGGAGCGCCATCCTATGCGGAACGTCCTTACGCAAGCCATAGGATCCCAGAATGATGTTGACGCCCATACGACCGAGGTCCTGCTGGAGCCGGCGGATTTGTTGTTGCTTACTACCGATGGCCTTCATTCCGTTGTCGACGACGATGCTATCGGCGCCACGCTTAGACAGGCAGAAACTCCGGATATGCTGGCCAGCCGCCTTGTACAGAAAGCACGTGCCGCAGGTGGACCAGACAATATTTCCTGTGTGGTGGTCGGCGCGCACGCGTAATTAGTGAGCGGCAGGAATGGATGCAACTCAGGCTTACATTTAAGCACCTCAGAGGCGACAGAGCCAATGAAGAAGATAGTGTTGCGCTGCCACCGGAACGGGAGGTTCTCTTTGGCCGCGCTCCAGAGTGTCACGTGCGCTACAACGAAGCCGAAGAGCTAGTGAGCTTGCGACATTTGAAGATCGTCGCTACGGATGAATACGCCATCCGGTACATCGTCTTTGATTTGAGCAGCGCTAACGGCACTTTCGTGGATCACCGAAGGGTATTTGGGCCAGTGTTCATTTCGCCAGGCGCACATGTGCAGCTTGGCCCTGGCGGACCGGAATTTGAGTTTGGATTGTCCGTCGAGGAAAATAATGGCTCACAAAACAAAAATCAGAAAGCATTGTGGAAAACGTGGTTCGCCGGAGGCAAGCTTGTCATGTTCGCTTTCGGCGGCCTAGCACGATATTTCGCGTCCATCCGATTAGCCCGTCTTGTCCAGTCTTGTGTTGTTTAGGAACTCCGCGGATGGCTACTCCTGGGACCGCGCAACTAGGACGGTTGATTGTTTCGACTAGCGTCGCCACGGACAAGGGCTGTGTTCGGGAACTAAACGAGGATTGCTGCGGTGTTGTGCAGCCGGCTGAGGCGGCCATACTGGACCATAAAGGTGTTCTGATCGTCTTAGCCGACGGAATGGGAGGGTATCGAGCCGGCGAAATAGCCAGCCGCATTGCGGTCGAGTCGGTAGCTCGAGAGTATTACATCTCCGCGGACGAACCCAAGGAAGCCCTTACATCTGCCTTCCAGGACGCGAACAGTCAGATTCATAACCTCTCTTTGACTCATAGCGAATTGAACGGCATGGGCACTACATGCACAGCGCTTGTGATCCTTGGCCGTGTTGCCTATTCCGCTCATGCCGGTGATAGCCGCTTGTATCTGGTTCGATCCGGCTCCATTTACCAAATGACGGAGGATCATTCGGTGGTTAGCGCGCTCGTCAAACAGGGCGCCCTCACGTTCGAATCCGCGCGGAATCATCCCGCCCGCAATCTAATCCTGAAAGCTCTTGGTACCCATGCAACGGTCAACATTGCGACATGGGATCAACCGCTGCCAGTTCATTCAGGCGACTGCTTCGTGCTCTGTTCAGACGGCTTACACGATGCCGTTTCAGCCGAAGAGATTTGTCTAGCCACTCAATCCGGAGAAGCTGCTGCTGCGTGCGAGTGCCTTGTAGCAACGGCGCGAAGCCGGGGTGGCGCCGATAACATCACAGTTGCGGTTGCACGCGTCGATTGATTACGCGGCGAACTTCGGATTGCAAAATCGCCTTCCAACAAAGATTTCAGTTTTGTGAACAAATTTCGCAAGTTGGATTGAGGAGACCTCGGCGGCATTTCAGCTAACGCCTAATGCGCTTCCGAGCGCTCCTCGTCAACAAAAGCCGAAACCGACAAGTTTCAGGTTCACAAGAGGAGAAAAGCAGTGAGTGCACTAAAGTTCAATACAAACGCGAAAAGCAGACGGCTCGCGATCCCATTTCAATGTTCAATGCTAGCCTTGGCCGTCATCAGCATTTATCCCTTGCGTGTTCTGGCGCAAGAAAATCACGTCCACGAGACGCAGCAGATAACTTCGGACCAGCAGAAACGGGCGAGCGCTCTTCTCAGGATTGTCCGGGATTCGACCGAACGATTCAAGAATGTGGCCGTTGCCGAAGCAGAGGGGTATGCGCTTCAATTCGGTTGCGTGAGCGGTCCCGAGCAGGGAGCAATGGGCCTCCACTATGTAAACGGAAATCTAGTGAACAGCGGTGTCCTGGATGCCACTCGTCCGCAGATTGTGATTTATGAACCGACACCAAATGACGGACTGCGGTTGATTGGCGCCGATTATTTGGTTTTGGCCGACGCGTGGAATGCGAAGCATTCGAACCCACCGGAACTCATGGGCCAACTATTTCATTTGTTCACAAGCCCGAATCGCTTTGGCCTTCCCGCCTTTTATACGTTGCATGTGTGGGCCTGGAAAGACAATCCGAATGGAGCTTTTGTAAATTGGCATCCAAATGTTTCGTGCGAATTATTCGCCGGGGACAATCAGTGAGCTTCGGCGCCAGGGCAAGATTGCTGCCTTTTACTGATCTAAGAAGGAGAAAACATTCATGAGTACCTCAGCGATAGCTGTTCCTGACATGAACAAGTTGCATGCATTTATCGATCGATTCGTGATCGATCTCGGCGCCGCCGTGCACGCCGGCATGGTTGTTATTGGCGAGAAGTTGGGACTATACAAAGCGTTAGCTGAAGGTCCAGTGACTGCGACCCAACTTGCTGCCAAGACAAATACAGATAAGCGCTATCTGCGCGAATGGTTGGCCTCGCAAGCGGCGGGAGGTTACGTCGCTTATGACGATAAAGAAGAAAAATTCAGCCTGACCGGAGAGCAGGCGTTCACATTGGCTATGGAAGATAGCCCAGCATATTTGCCGGGCGCCTTTGAACTCGCCTTAGGCTCGCTTGCGGCGGTTCCGCGCATTACAGAATCCTTCCGCACGGGCGCGGGCATGGGCTGGCATGAGCACGTCGATGGAGTTTTTCATGGATGTGAAAAGTTCTTTCGTCCGGGCTATGCCGCGAATCTCATAAGCTCCTGGATTCCGGCCTTATTCGGTATCAAAGAGAAGATGGAACGGGGAGCGCGGATAGCTGACGTGGGGTGCGGAAAAGGCGCATCCACTTTATTAATGGCGAAAGCCTTCCCGAACTCTCAGTTTTTCGGATTCGATTATCACGACAAATCAGTTGAGGCGGCTCGCGAATCCGCACGGCGCAATGATATTGCGGATCGAGTTACTTTTGACGTCGCGAACGCAAAGAATTTTCCAGGACAGGATTACGATCTTGTAGCTGTCTTCGATTGTTTGCATGACATGGGCGATCCCGTTGGGGCGGCCACGCATGTCCGGCAGTCCTTGGCCAAAGATGGAAGCTGGATGATCGTTGAACCTTTTGCGAACGATCAGTTGAAGGACAATCTGAACCCCGTTGGCCGAGTCTATTATTCTTTTTCAACGCTGTTATGCACGCCTTGCTCGCGATCACAGGAAGTCGGATTGTGCTTAGGCGCGCAAGCGGGTGAAGCGCGCATTCGGGAAGTGGTGACGTCGGCCGGTTTCAAGCGGTTCCGGCGAGTGACCGAAACGCCGTTCAATATCGTTTATGAAGCTCGGCCATGATTTGCCTGGCCGGACGCCGGTGAGCGGCATTTTCGAAATCTTCAAAGCTTTGAGTGCTTAATGGCCGAGGGCGGCGCTTATTCGGTTCGCAACGCAACTACCGGGTCGATTCGCATCGCACGGCGGCCGGGCAAATAGCAAGCGAAGAGTGCCGTTGCGAGCAGGAGAGCGGTGACAGTGCAATAGGTGGTCAGGTCAAGCGGCTTGATTTCGAAGAGCAAAGCGGCCAAGTAGTGCGAGAGCCAGGATGCGCCAACCGCGCCCAGTCCTATTCCGACCAACGCCGGTCGCATGCCTTGGTGAACAGCCATGCTCAAGATATCCGAACGGCTCGCGCCGAGGGCGACACGCAGGCCGATTTCGGGAGTGCGGCGGCTGATTGAATAAGAGACTACTCCGTAAAGGCCGGCCATGGCCAGAAGCATGGCGAATCCGCTGAACGCGCCTAGCACAACAGCGCTGAAACGTTGCGGCGCTAGAGCGCGGCTCACGACCTCGTCGAGCGAGCGAACATCGGCGACCGGCAGGTTTGGATCGAGGCTCGCTACAAGGGACCTTGCGGTCGGCGCAAAGGCGAGGGGATTGCCGCGCGTGTGAAGCACGATTTCCGAGGTCAACGCATTGCGGCCATAAGGGAGATAGACCGTGAGCGTGGGATCATTCGCGGGGCCGCGTTCGCGGCTATTGGCGACCACGCCGACGATCTCCGCGGCGTGGTTACTCTGCCCCTTCCAAAGCACGACGTGTTTACCGATGGGATCATCATTGAGGAATAGGAGTTTGGCGAGCCGTTCACTCAGGATCACGCGACGTACCGGGTCGGGCTGGCCCCGTTCTGACCAGACAGGCTTATCGTTTTCGTTGAAAGGACGGCCGCGGAGGAGCGGCAATCCGACGGCTTGGAAATAACTGGGAGTAATAACGCGCCATCCAGCCCAAGGCGGCGTGGCCGCGTGCCTGACGACTCCTGGCGCGGAAACGGCGTCGATACTCATGCCCGGATCGCCTCCTTCGACAGGACGATTGCTGACGGCTCCAGCGTCGATTACTTCAGGTATGGCTGAGAGCCGCTGAAAAAGGCGGTCGAGGAACTGTTTGCCCGCACCGTTTTCGTAATAGGGCCCTGGAAAATTGACCGAGAAGACGAGGCGGTGTTCGGTCTGGAAGCCCGTGTTTACATCGAGCAAGGCATTGAAGCTGCGAATCAGCAGACCTGCGCCGACCAGCAGAAGAAACGAGAGCGCCACTTCTCCGGTAATCAGCACCGCGCGGAGGCGGCCGTGGCGGCGAGCGCCGGTTTGCCGGTCGCTATCGCGAAGCACGCTTGCAATGGCTGTAACCGGGGCTTGCAAGGCGGGGGCGAGTCCCGACAACAGCCCGGTCAGCATCGCGACGCCGATGGTGAAAGCGAGCACCCACACGTTGAGGCGAGCGTCAGACAAACGCGGAACTCCGCTTATTTCGGATGCGCGAATGACCGGCAGAGCCAAAGATGCCAGCGCGAGCCCGAGTGTCGCGCCCAATCCGCTGAGCAGCAGCGATTCCATAATGATGTAGCGCATGAGGCGCGCGCGTCCGGCGCCCAAGGCCGTGCGAATAGCGATCTCACGCTGCCGCGCGACACCGCGCGCAAGCAGCAAGTTGGCCATGTTGAGGCAGGCGATCAACTGCAGGAACGTAACGGCGGCAAGTAGCACCCAAAGGGCACGGCGAGTGCTGCTGGGAGCAATCCAGTCACTCGAAGGTCCTATTTCGAAGCCGATGCCTTCGTCGTCTTTGGGATAGGAGTGCGCTAAGAGTGCCGCGATGCGGCGCAGGTCGGACTGGGCGCTCTTCGGCGAAATACCAGGCGCGAGGCGTCCGATGACGTTGAATTCCCAACTGCTCCGGTTGGCATTTGGCCGGTAACCGAAGGGCTCATACAACTGATCGTTAATCCAGGGTTCGCCGGAGGGGAGGACGCCGATGACGGTGCAGGCACGATCATTGAGCCGGAGCGTTTTGCCAAGGATGGCGGGATCGGCGGCGAAACGCGTTCTCCAGAAGCGATTGCCGAGGATGACCACACGGTTGTCGTAACCGCCGCGATCCTCACCAGGCGCGAAATCGCGGCCGAGCACGGGTGAAACTCCAAGAGTCCTAAAGAAATTGATGGTGACGGGGATGACGGTGACTTTTTCCGCTGGTCCATCGCCGGTCAGGTTGGCTTCGTCGTAATGATATGCGGCGAGTTCAGCAAATGTATGGTTGCGCGAGCGGACATCCCAAAAATTCGCTTCGGAAAACTCGGTGTGATCGATGCCACGGTTTTGGCGGCTTTCCCAAAGCTCGACCAGGTGTTGGGGATCGCGGAAAGGAAGCGGCTGCAGCAGTGCGGCTTGAAAGAGACTGAAGACAACCGTGGCGGCTCCCATGCCGAGGGCGAGTATTGCGACGACGAGAAGGCTTAAGGCTGGATTGCGGCGCAGACCACGAGCTGAGTGACGCAACTCCGAAGCGATTGCTTCGAGCGTGGCGCCGGCGCGCACGTCGCGAACCGTTTCCTTGAGCTGTTCGACGCCACCAATTTCGAGAAGCGCTTCGCGGCGGGCCAATGTGGCGTCACGGCCGGCGCGCACCTTTTCGTCCTCGAGCATCTGCTGAAAGGACTGGATCTCATCGGAAAGGTCGTGTTCGACTCTTGGTTTGTGGGTGAGATTGCGCCACAGGGTTCTCAGACGATGCCAGAGGGACATAGTTTGCTCCACAGCGTTTGCTCCTACAGCGGTTCGGGAGTTCCCAGCGCGCTGGCCATGGCGGCGGAGATGCGCGCCCATTGTTCGGTTTCGTCTTTGAGCTGACGGGCGCCTGCTTTGGTGAGGCGGTAAAACTTCGCGCGACGATTGTTTTCCGATTCGCCCCACGCGGAACTCAGCCAGCCGGCTTCCTCCATGCGATGCAGAGCGGGGAAGAGTGAACCAGGTTTTACTTGAAAAGTGTCCTTTGTGACTTGCGCGATACGGCGCGAGATGGCGAGTCCGTGGAGGGGCTCAAGCGCGAGAACGCGGAGGATCAGGACATCGAGCGTGCCCTGAAGCAGGGTGGTGTTAGATGGCGGCAGGTTCGTATAGACATTCTATATGAATTTGGCAATAAAGGCAAATTTTGCTTTTGGGGCTTGCGGGAACCGAACTGTGCCGAGCAATTTGATATCAGAATGTTTATAGGTATACAGATTGTGCAGACGCTAAAGCTAACTAAAGTGGGAACTTCTGTGGGCGCGGTTATTCCGAAGGAGATGCTTAGCCGGATGAAAGTTGAAAAGGGAGACAAGCTCTTTGCGATCGAAACTCCCGAGGGCTATCTCCTTACGCCGTACGATCCTGCGGTTGAAGAGCAAGTAAAGGCGGGCCAAGAGTTTATGAAGGAGTATCGCGAGACCTTTAAAGCGCTCGCAAAATGAAATCTGAGGCGAAGTGGATCAGCAAACGCGCACTTCTTTTGTTGCATGAAGAAAGCCTGGCCGAATTCGGCGGTGCGTGCGGACTTCGCGATAAGGGACGCCTGGAATCTGCCCTTGCCCTGCCACAAAACATTTATACCTATGGCAGAGTAAGTACTCTGACGGAGTTGGCTGCGGCTTATGCGTTCGGGCTCGCCCGAAACCATGCTTTTGTAGATGGCAACAAACGAGCCGCATTTCTGTCCCTCTGTTTATTTTTAAGTATCAATGGATATAGGTTGGCAGCCGATCAAGCCGATGCAATTGCCGTTATGTTGAGTGTGGCGAGCGGTGAGATCGACGAAACCGCTTTGGCAACGTGGGTCGCAGCCAACGCAGAAAAGCGATAAAGGTTTTTTGCTGCCCCGTCTGGTTGACTTGGCAATTCTATTTCTTCGGGCGGGATTCGGGTGGGACCAGACCATTTGCCCGATAGTAGGCGACGAGTAAGCCATAGTGTTCGGACGAATGCTGAAGCACAGCCAAAAAGGGCTGCATGTTCTTATTGGGTCCTTCAGGGTTCATTGCCAACGCTGCATTCGCATCATCGATGGACTTCTTCAGCAGAGCGACGCAGTCTTCCTTCGTCTTGTACTTCCCCGCGTCCTCTTCGTCCCACTTGACTTTTTCACCTTTACCGGCTTTGGCGGCATAGACGTCGCCGGAAGCGATGTGCACGATGACCTCGCCGAAGCTGCGCATTTCCGGTTTGAGCTTGTAGTCGTACTTGTCGGCGGGAAAGTCTTCCGCCATGGTAAGAACCTTTTGATTGATGTAGTCAAAGGTCCGCTTTAGCGCCTCGGGCGCGGTGGGAGGCGTTTTAGCTTGTCCGAACACCAAAGGGGCAGCGCAAAGAACGATCGTCCATCTGAGACGTTGGGGCATGGTGGGACGATCTTACCGGTCAAGATTATGCGTGTCAAGACGGCATTTGGTTGATTGACCTAACTTTGTACACAGTTTAGACGCGGTTTATCCGCTGTGATCCGCTGATGCCGACCACCATTGAGAATTTGCGAGACTTGCCGAAGAATAGCGGCACGCAGCTAACTGCGGCCGTCAGGCTTTGCGTTCAGAGCCACAACGCCCGGTAGTTCGAGGCCGGCGAGGAATTCAAGAGATGCTCCGCCGCCTGTCGACACATGCGAGATCTTGTCAGAGACGCCCGCGCTCTTGATCGCCTTTTCGGAGTCGCCGCCGCCGACGACGGAGATAGCTTCGGATTCGGCCACAGCCTTTGCGAGAGCCACCGTTCCTTTGTCGAAAGGCGGCATTTCGAAGATACCCACGGGGCCGTTCCAGATGATGGTTCTGGCGCCCCCAATGATGTTTGCGTATTGGTCGATGGTCTTGGGCCCGATGTCGACCGCGATTTGATCCGGCGCGATTTCGGTGACTACTTCATGGGGCGCCCCTACTTTCACTTCGCGCACTACAACGTGATCCACCGGCAAGACGATTTTGCCCTTGGCCGATTCCAGAAGCTGCTTGGCCAAATCGATCTTGTCCGCCTCGACCAGCGATTTGCCCGTGTGCTGATCTTTGGCGCGCATGAATGTATACGCCATGGCGCCGCCGATCAGAATGCGATCCACGACTTTGCTCAAATTCTGGATCACCTCGATCTTGTCGGAAACCTTAGCGCCGCCCAGCAGAGCGACGCACGGACGCTCGGGATTATCGGTCACGCGTGACAGCCATTCCAGTTCGCGATCCATCAACAGTCCAGCCGCCGCAAACGGCAAGTGCGAAATGATCCCGACGGTGGAGGCGTGCGCTCGATGGGCCGAACCGAATGCGTCATTTACGTAAACGTCGGCAAGGAGGGCAAGCTTTCGAGAGAACTCGGGATCGTTGGCTTCTTCGCCAGGATGAAAGCGGAGATTCTCCAATAGCAGAATTTCGCCGGGGGCGGGTTTTAACGCGGCGGTTTCAGAGCCGATGCAGTCCGGGGCGATTTTAACCGTTCTTCCCAGCAACTCACTCAATCGAGTAGCGACGGGAGCCAAGCTCATTTCTGCGTTGTGTTTTCCTTTGGGACGGCCTAGATGACTGGCCAGAATCAATCCGGCGCCATGCTCGATTACGTACTGAATGGTGGGCAATGAAGCACGAATCCTCTTATCGCTCGTAATTTCTCTACCACCATTGGCCAAAGGCACGTTAAAATCTACCCGCATGAACACGGTCTTGTTCGCGAGGTCAAGGTCCTTAATAGATAGCTTGCGCACGAAGACTATTTTATGAGAGGGGTGGTCTAGTATAAAGATGTTACATCTTGGCAATTCTTGCGATAAGCTGAGGAAAAGCTAATAAACTTTCGTTTTCAGGTCGAATAGTACTCTAGGCGAGAAACTGGCTTAAGCGGTCACAAATTTGCAAGGAGAATCGTCGGTTTCGCACTTATATCCAGAAACGGTGGTATCGAAGTCCTGGACCTTTGGTTTTAGGCGTACTAGCGGCTTCGTGTCCCTTGGGGAAGTATGAATGGTAACAACGCCGATACGTGTTTTCATAGCTGACGCTCATCCCATCGTCCTGGAAGGGTTAAAAGGCATTCTTAATCAGCAGCCTGGGATTGAGGTGGTAGGAGAAGCATCGGATGGAATGGACGCTATCGATAAGATTGTGCAGACAACGCCGGATGTTGTCCTGTTAGATCTGAAGATGCCCCGGGTAGACGGTTTAACCGTCTTACGAAGTATTCAAACCAGAACACCGCAGTCAAAAGTGATCTTGTTCGCTTCCAGCGACAACAAAGAAGACTTTATCGAGGCCATGAAACTCGGGTGCGCCGGCATCCTTCAAAAGGACGCTTCGGTTAACATGATCGAGAAAAGTATCCAAAAGGTTCACCAAGGTGAAATCTGGCTGGATTCAAATACGACGGCCGCTGTTTTCCGCCATTTTTCGTCACCTAGCGACTTTCCTGCAGCCGCGGCCCACGTAAACGGTAAGCTGCCGCGCGAGAGAGCTCAGCTCAGCCAACGCGAACGAGAAATCATCATCCTGATCGCTCAGGGATACAAAAACAAAGAAATTGCTGAAAAGATGTTCATCACCGAGCAGACAGTCAAGAACCACCTTCACAACGTGTTCGATAAGCTCGGCGTTTCCGACCGCTTGGAACTCGCGCTCTACGCTATTCACAACAGTCTGCATGTAAAGGGCTAGACGCTCCCCAACTGCTAATTCCGGCCCAACCCCGGTTCTGATGCCGCTTTGCCAATTGGGAGCCAGTACTATAGTTGACCGAACGGCGTAACTTCGTTGGGTTAACTGCGCGACAATCGAAGCTACCGCGACAATTTAAGGTTCTGTAGCTTCCATGCCCAGCCTGCGCGAGGAGATAACTCGAACATTTTCACGGTTCACCCGGTTCGGTGAGGCGCGCGCTCAGGAGCATAGAATGCCGCCGGCTCCGGATACACGCGAAGGGCGGCAATTCGGCGCATATCGCATTATTCACAGCTTGGGCGCCGGGGGCATGGGGCAGGTGTATCTCGCTCTCGATACTCGGCTGGGCCGCCACGTCGCGCTTAAGTTTCTGGCTCCGGAGCTGATCTCCGATGAAGTGAGCTTAATGCGCCTGGTGCAGGAGGCGCGCGCGGCATCGGCGTTGAACCACCCGAATATCCTGACGATTTATGATGTCGGGCAAATCGGCCAGGAGCACTTCATTGTCAGTGAGTTCGTCGAGGGCGTGACGCTGCGCACCGCGATGGAGCGGGGCTTGATTACCAGTGACTTGGCCATAGACATCGCCAGCCAGGTGGCATCCGCTTTGAGCGCCGCGCACGCAGCGGGCGTAATTCATCGCGATCTCAAGCCGACCAATGTCATGCTTCGGCCGGATGGCTACGTGAAAGTGATCGATTTCGGGCTGGCGAAGCGGCTGAGGCCCAGTAGCGCCGAGACAATGACGGGCGGGCGCGATCTTACTAAGGCCGGCACCACGCTCGGCACTGCCGACTATATGTCGCCTGAACAGGCTCGCGGCGAAGAAGTGGATTGCCGCACGGATATCTGGAGCCTGGGCGTAATCCTTTACGAGATGGCGGCGGGCTCGCGTCCGTTCGAAGGGCCGACACATAACCACGTGCTGGTGGCGATTCAGGACTACCCAGCTCCCCAGTTGCCCGCCGGTAAATCGATTCCGGCGGGACTTCACGGCGTGATTTCGCGCGCGCTGGCGAAAAAGCCGAAGGACCGGTATGGCGCGGTGGCCGAGATGTTGGTCGCGCTGCAAGCGATAGCGGGCATCGTGTCGCCGTCGGGCAGCCGCGTTCGGATTGCGCTGCCGGCGCGGCGGGTGAACTACAGGCGCATTGCGGCGGTTTGCGCAGCGGTTCTTCTGGTAGCGGCGGGCGTTTTCGGGTGGTGGAAATGGCGCCAGCCGCAGTGGCTGCATCTGGAGCCGCTGCGGCAATTGACGTTTAACGGCAGAACGCAACTGGATGCCATTTCGCCCGATGGAAAATACCTGGCGTATACGGTTGGCCAGCCGGATGGGCAACAGGCGCTTTATTTGAAGCAGATTGATTCGCCGACGGATGAATTGAAGATTCCGCCGCGAAAAATTACTTACGGCGGCCTTACATTCTCGCCCGACAATCAGACGTTGTACGTCATGGAGAAGGATGAAACCCTGGTGGGACGGCTTTATGCGGTGCCGCTCCTGGGCGCGCGGCCGAGTAACCCGATTATCGTTGACATCGATGGTCCTATCTCTTTTTCTCCGGACGGGAATCAGTTCGCATATGTACAGTACGAAACAGATAATGGTCCAGGCGCGAAGCAGACCGTCAGTCATTTGATTGTTTCAAGCCGTGACGGCCAAAATCGGCATCGGCTCCTTTCTGCTTCTGACATGATCATATTTCGGCAACCGGCGTGGTCGCCGGACGGCAAACGTATCGCGGTCTTCATTAAACACTCCGGAGTTTCAGGCTGGGCATTCCTCGACTTAGTTAAGCTCGACGGGACAGAGTCGCGCCGTCAGATTGCGGATTGGCGAAGTATCGGCCAGCCTCGATGGACTGTTGACGGAAAATCGCTAATTGTTGGCGCTGTTACGACATACAGCGAACCGAGCAGACGGTATCAATTGCATCAATTGTCGATAACTGATGGCACTGATCATTTGCTCACCAGGGACTTGGCTGCTTATACAGAAGTTAGCCTGCCCAGCAACGGCAAAGCGGTAACTGCCGTCAAGACTGATTCGAGAGCCGTTATCTGGATTTCGAAGCCGAACGACTTTAAGCACGGTGACACGGTACCTGCCGAAGCAGAATTGAATCCTTCGCTGGCCTGGGCGGATTCCGGGCATCTGATGGTGGATTCACGGCGGAATGGATTTCCGAATCTTGCTTTACTCGACACTCAGACGCTGTCTTTCAGTAGCTTGACAAGTGAACAATTTGTCGAACAAGATGTTGCCGCAGTGCCGGGCACCGGCGGTAGATCGGTTGTTTTCGCGTCTAATCGTTCCGGATATTTTCACATCTGGCGATTCGAGACTGATTCGAACAAGCTCGTACAACTTACCAACGGTGTGACGTACGATCAACGCCCGTCCGTGTCACCGGACGGCAGGTGGATTGTTTACACGTCCTGGACCCAAAATGTGCCTCATCTGCGCAAAGTGCCTGCCGGGGGTGGCACGAGCATTCCGGTGGGTAGCTTTAATGCACAAGACGCACAGATATCTCCTGATGGCAAGTCGATCGCCTGCTACCTTCAGATTCCAGCGACGGGCAAATGGCTAACCGCGATTATTCCTTTCGATGGGGGCGGCGAACCGCAGGCCCTGCCTGAGGCGAGCAGTCAATTTAGATGGCTGCCCGATGGTTCTCTGGCTGCTGTTCGCACTGATTCCAACGGCGTGTCGAATATTTGGCAAATTCCATTGAATGGCGGCAGTCCGCTAGCCCTGACCGATTTTGAAGACCAGTCTATTCTTGCGTTCGCGTGGTCGCCGATGGCGGATCGACTCGCTTGCCTCAGGGCGATGGTGGGCGCAGATGTCACTTTGTTCAAAACAGCTAATTGAATGTAAGCTGGCATCACGATTGCTATGAGCATCGCGAAGGAGATTACTTGTTATGGCTGATCAAGGAATAAACGGACCGAACGATCCAAACAATCCTGGACTTGAGCTTGATGATGCAATGGAGCCCGCGGTTATTCCCGGCGCAGATGGCGCCGCTATGGCCCCGGAGGTAGAAGACGAGACCGAGAGCGACGATCCGCCGGCTTCTGGTAAGTAACGGGCCCCTAAAACGGAGCCCGCGCGCCCTTTGCGGGCTAACTAGACCCAACCAACCTGCCTCTATGCCCGTCGGATCGGGGATAGAGGCGAAAATGCCGCATACTCGCTTAAAATGAAGATGCCTCGCTATCTTCATGGATTTACAAAACAACGAGGAGCGCAAACTACGCCTTCAGGCTCTCGAAGACGCTCTTGCCACACGTGTGCTGGTGCTCGATGGCGCTATGGGCACAATGCTGCAGGACAGGCATTTGTCCGTCGCCGATTTTGGTGGCCCGGCGCTCGAAGGCTGCAATGAAAACCTGGTCGCGACGCGGCCAGATGTCATCCTCGATATTCACCGTGCGTATTACGAGGCAGGCTCCGACATTGTCGAAACAGACAGCTTCGGTTCTACGGGCCTGGTCCTCGCCGAATTCGGCATTGCCGATCGCGCTTATGAGCTGAACTTCAAAGCTGCGCAATTGGCCCGTCAAGCTGCCGCCGCAGCTTCGACAACCTCGCGGCCGCGCTTTGTGGCGGGTTCCATGGGGCCCACGACGAAAGCTATTACTGTGAGCGGAGGCGTAACCTTTCCCGAATTGATAGAGAGCTATTACAAGCAGGCGAAGGGATTGTTCGACGGCGGCGCGGATATTCTGCTGCTTGAAACTTGTAACGATACGCGGACGATCAAAGCCGGGTTGCTCGCTATTAACCGTTTGGCGCGCGAGGTAAATTTCCAGATTCCGACCATCGTGTCCGGAACGATTGAAGCCACTGGAACGATGCTGGCCGGCCAGACGGCTGACGCCTTTTACACATCTATCTCACATGCTCCGCTGCTGGCGGTAGGCCTGAACTGCGCCACCGGGCCAGAGTTCATGACGGACCACATTCGTTCTATTCATGAACTTTCGACGACTCGCATTTCCTGTTATCCGAATGCCGGCTTACCCGATGAAGAGGGCAAATATCTGGAGACGCCGACGAGCCTGGCGGCGCAGATTGAGCGGTTCATCGATCATGGCTGGCTAAATATTGTGGGCGGCTGCTGCGGAACTCGGCCGGATCACATCCGTGCGATTGCGCAAATGGCGGAAGGGAAGGCCCCACGCGCCACAAAGGCTTCAACGCATCGCACGTATTTTTCGGGAATTGAAGTCGTCGAGGCGGAAGACAGCAACCGGCCGTTGATTGTGGGTGAGCGCACGAACGTCATCGGCTCACGGCTGTTCAAGAACATGGTGGCGGACGAGAAGTGGGAAGAGGCCACCGAAATTGCGCGCTGGCAAATTCGTAACGGTGCGCATGTCGTGGATGTCTGTCTCCAATCGAGCGATCGCGACGAGCTGAAGGATATTCCACTGTTCTACGACAAGCTCATCCGGAAGATCAAAGCGCCCATCATGATCGATACGACAGATCCGCGATCGATTGAACTTTCGCTTACGTATTCGCAGGGCAAGAGCATCATTAACTCGATCAACCTCGAAGACGGCGAAGAGAAGTTCGAGCGCGTTTGTCCTCTGGCCCGTGCGTATGGCGCTGCGCTCATTGTTGGCTGCATCGATGAAGACCCGGTGCAGGCGCAAGCTTTCACGCGCGAGCGAAAGCGTGCGGTGGCCGAACGCTCGGTTCATCTGTTGACCACCAAATACGGCATTCCGCCAGAGGACATTATCATCGATCCGCTGGTGTTTCCGTGTGCGACAGGCGACGAAAATTACATCGGCGGCGCGGTTGAGACGATCGAGGCCATCCGCCTCATCAAGGAAAAGGTTCCATTTGTCAAAACGGTGTTGGGCATCTCGAATATCTCGTTCGGTTTGCCGGCATCGGCGCGCGAGGTGGTCAATTCTGTTTTTCTGTATTACTGCACGAAGGCGGGGCTTGATCTCGCGATTGTGAATGCAGAAAAGCTGGAGCGCTTCGCATCGATTCCCCAGGAGGAGCGGCGTCTTGCGGAAGCGCTGCTGTTCAATACGCCGCCGGTCAATATTCCTGCCGGTCATCCGAATGCGAGCGTTCTTGAAGCAGTTCCGGAAGACTGGCGGCAGCAATCTCGCGAGCAGAAGATGGCGGTCAATCAATTCCATATTGCAGCGATTACCGACCATTTCCGCGGCGCCACAAAAAAAGAGAAGAAGAAGGCCGCCGATCTTCCATTGGACGAGCGGCTTGGTAACTACATCATCGAAGGAACGAAAGACGGGCTTATTCCGGATCTCGAGCTGAAGTTGAAGGAAGGTCTTGCGCCGCTCGACATCATTAACGGCCCGCTGATGGCAGGGATGACGGAAGTAGGCCGCCTGTTTAACAATAACGAGCTGATTGTTGCCGAGGTTTTACAATCCGCCGAAGCGATGAAGACAGCGGTGAACTATCTTGAACAGTTCATGGAGAAGTCCGCTGCCTCTGCGCGCGGCAAGATCGTCCTGGCGACTGTCAAAGGCGACGTTCACGATATTGGCAAGAATCTCGTCGAGATTATTCTTAGCAACAACGGCTATCAAGTCGTCAATCTGGGAATCAAGGTTCCGCCCGAGGAATTGATCAAGGCATACACGCAGCACAAGCCGGATGCGATTGGGTTATCTGGTCTGCTCGTCAAAAGCACCCAGCAGATGGTCATCACGGCGACCGATTTGAAAGATGCCAGCGTTCATGTGCCGCTGTTGGTTGGCGGCGCCGCTCTTTCGGAGCGCTTCACCAAAACCAAAATCGCGCCAGCGTATTCCGCGCCAGTTCTTTATGCGAAGGACGCAATGACTGGGCTGCGGCTCATGAATGAGCTGATGGACCCTGAGCAACGCAGCAGGATCGTCGCCCAAAGCACCGTGGTTGAGCTTGCCGCAGAAACTGCAGCGCCGGAGCCGGTGGCGGTTCCTTCCGGCGAGCGCAGAAGCCCGAAGGTCCATACGGAAATTCCAATTCCCCCGGCGCCGTATCTGGATCGCAAGGTGAGGCTGATTCCGAACCTTGCCGAAGTCTGGAGCTATATCAATCCATTCATGCTTTACGGCCGCCACTTGGGTTACAAGGGCAACTTCGAAAAGCAATTGGCGGATCGCGACCCTAAAGCGTTGGAACTCTTCCACAACGTAGAGGAAGTGAAGCATGAAGCCGTCAATTTTATGAAGGCTCGCGCGGTGTGGCAATTCTTCGAAGTGGAGCGAGACGGGAACTCCCTTCGTCTGTTTAATCCGGGCGGATCGTCTCCCATCGAAACATTTCGTTTTGGGCGACAGGCAAAATCTGACGGGCTGTGTCTGAGCGATTTTGCGCTTGACCCGCAGGATGACCGCCGCGATCACATAGTGCTCTTTGTCGTCACCGCCGGCGAAGGTATCATTCAGCACTCGGAGGAAGCTAAGCAACGGGGCGAATACTTCAAAGCGCATGCACTGCAGGCACTGGGCATTGAAACTGCGGAAGCCTGCGCGGAGTGGCTGCATCGGCGCATTCGGGAAGACTGGGGTTTCCCGGATCCTCCGTCGCTCACGATGCAAGAGCGCTTCACGTCACGCTATCGAGGCAAACGGTATAGCTTCGGATATCCGGCGTGCCCGAATCTGGAGGATCAAGCGAAACTCTGGCGGTTGCTACGGCCTGAAGAGATCGGCGTAGACTTGACGGAAGGCTTCATGATGGAGCCCGAGGCGAGCGTTTCGGCTCTAGTCTTTCATCATCCGGACTGCGTCTACTTCAGCGCCGCGGAACAGACTGAGGCGGCGTAGGGGCGCTATTATCGCCACGTGCAACGGTAGCTGACAGAACGCCGGAGCAGTTGCTAGCGATTTTTCCTTATCTAGAGGACAGGATATTCGCGAAGCGCTTGCGTTCACCGTGCGCCCGTCATCTTCCGAATGAACGTTACTTCCTCGGCACTGTAGGGAGTTCCGTCGGTATGAAAAATGTCGTGGAACCAAACGGGCGGGGGCGCAGACACGTATGGGTGCTGCCATGAATCCCAGGGGAAATTGGTCTGCGTTTTTCCTTGCACGAAGCCCCAGTTGATGGCTCCTACCTTGTACCGTTTTGCAATTGGCAGGATCGTTTGAAACGTGCTCTTCATTGGCCGCGCCATGTACTCCGTGCAGATGAGCGGACGCCCATACTGCTGAAGCCACTTCACACGCGTTTCGAAGTCGTTAGCGTCGGAATAATTGTGGAATGACACGATATCTGAAAGCTCTAGTTGCTCCTTAGCCATAGGCGATAGTTTCGCCGGGTCGGACCAGTTGCCTTGCCAGACGCCGCTTGTCAACGGCTGCTTGGGGCCTTTCGACCGAGCCCAGGCGAACGCCTGCGGCAAGAGCGCCAGCACCAACTGCTCCTTATTCGGTGGTTCTAGGGGGTCATAATTACCGCCGCCTTTATTGTCCGGCTCATTCCAAACGTCCCAAGCGAGCACGCGTTTGTCTTTTCTGAAGGCTCCCACCACTCCTTCCACATAAGCTTCCAGCCGTGGATATTGCGCGGGGTCTTCCAATGCCTTCGTCCCGGGACTTTGCACCCAGCCTGAGTTGTGGACGCCGGGCACCGGTTCATGCTGCTTCCCGAGGTGTGGCATAGGGTCCCAGCAAGAATCGAAGAGCACGAATATAGGTTTGATCTTGTGCTTGGCGCATATCTGTAGAAATGTTTTGATGCGCTTTTTAAAGCCGTCTGCATCTTGTTCCCACAACAGATCGTGCAGGAACACGCGCATAGTGTTCATTCCGAGGGACTGCGCCCAACTTAGCTCCTTGTCGATTTCTTTAGGATCGAAAGTATCCGCCTGCCACATCTCGAGCTGATTAATTGCATCTGCGGGAATGTAATTGCTGCCCACCAACCACGGCTCATGAACATACCAGATAGCGGCCTTTTCGGTACCCCAGCGATCATGCCCACTCTCTTTAGCTAGTGCGGTTGCGGCGAGTGTACAAGCCAAATAAAGAGCGAGAGAAAGTCTTTGAACCCTATGCTTCATTCATCAGCAATTCTAAGCTGTTGGAATTCGGTGTTCTTCTTCTTACGGAATAGGTGTGTGATGCATCACCTCCGGTCGATAAAAGTTGTGAACAGATCGCAGATGCGATTTGCCAATGCAGGTTCACAAGGATGAGGGATTTGGGGGACAACAGAAAAATGCGGTACTTAGTCGTATTTTGTCTATTCCTGAATATGGGGTCGTTTGCCTCGGCGCAGAATCACGCCAAAGTATCGAAGCAATTAGCAGCTCTCGATTCAGAGTCGACCGTGGATGTCATCGTTCAGTATCGTGTTCATCCCGGCGAGGCACATTTCCGCAGAGCGCGTAATCTTGGCGCCAGCGAGAAAACGCATTTCAGGAAGCTATCAGCGGCGGCCTACAACATACCGGCAAGCGCTATAGCGTCTTTGGCAAACGATCCCGACGTGGTGTTTGTTTCTGTGGACCACAAGCTAAAAAGTCACTTGGACATAAGCGCTAAGACGATCAATGCGCCGCTTCTCTGGGCTTCGAATTATACCGGCGCCGGCGTCGGTATCGCAGTGATCGATAGCGGGATTGACAATACACTCCAAGATCTCGGCAACAGTGCCGGCCAAACGGATCCCAGTCATTCTCGCATTGTTTTTGAGGAAAACTTTTTAGTCCCCGCGACGACTCCAAATGGCAAGGTGAATCCTCAGCGATATCAGACGTCCGATGGCTACGGCCATGGCACGCATGTTGCAGGTATTATTGCGGGAAACGGTTTTCTGTCGACGGGTCCCGGATTCACGACGACGTATCAAGGTATTGCGCCGGGCGCAAACATCATCGATTTTCAAGTCCTTGACTCGACCGGACAGGGCTCCGACAGTACAGTAATTGCGGCTATCGAAGAGGCCATCAATCTTAAAAATACTTACAACATCAGGGTTATCAATCTCTCATTAGGAAGACCTGTTTACGAAAGCTTTGCTCTCGATCCTTTATGCCAAGCGGTCGAAGCTGCCTGGAGAGCAGGCATAGTAGTAGTTGTTGCCGCGGGAAACGATGGCCGCGACAACTCGTTTGGAGAAAACGGCTATGGAACCATCAGCGCACCGGGCAATGATCCTTACGTAATCACAGTGGGGGCCATGAACGCGAAGCTGACCCCGTTCCGTGGCGATGACGTTATTACTACATACACATCTAAGGGCCCAACACCCGTCGATCACATTGTCAAGCCGGATATAGTGGCGCCCGGCAACCATATTTCGTCTCTATTGGTCTCACACGCTTATTTGCCAGTTACCTACCCGAGTGATGTTGTCAGCTCCCTCGCTTATCAGGCGCATAACGGACCGTCGAACTACCTTATTTTGAACGGAACCAGCATGGCGACCGGCGTTGTGAGCGGCGCCGTCGCAGATCTTCTTAATGCAAATCCCAGCCTGACACCCGATCAAGTGAAGGCAATACTCATGCTGTCGGCAAGCAAAACGTTTCGCACTTACAGCGACAGCTATTACACTTTGGCCGCTCAGGCGTACGCCACCGCTGCGCAATTGCAGCAGGCTCAGCAGCAGTTGCAACAAGCGCAAACCCAAATGAACAATAGCGCCAATCAGATCGCGCAAGCGCAACAACAAATGACGCAGGCGTCAGCACAATTGACAGCCGCGAAAAACGCTTATCATTTGGCAGTGTCGACCGCCAATACGGAAGAGATGCAATTTGAAATCGCGCGCGCAGCTTACAGCGCCGCGTCAGCCGATTTGGCTGCTGCCAATCAGAACATGAGCGCGGCCAATCAGGCTGTAGAACAGGCCCAGGCCGCACAGCAATCCGCGAAACAGGCGTTTGACCACGCCACTGACAATTCCAGTAAAGCCGCAGCTCAAGCAGTGCTTACGCGAGCGCAAACGAACGTGGCGATAGCGCAAGCAACTCAGATGTCTGCACAAAGTTCGGCGCAGAACGCACAAAAGGAATTTAACGAAGCGCGAGACAAGCTTAGCAACGTTCAGAGCATCATTACGAACGATGATAATCAGCTAGAGAACGCTTCGATCCAGTTGAATCGAGCTAATGCTGCTTCTGCCGCTGCAGCTCAAGCGCTTAGGGTGGCCCAGGGAGCTGCAGATTCTGCTGCGAAAAGGGTCAATGCTTTGCAGGCCCAAATCGCATCTCTACAAACTCCTACCGCCGCTATGCAAGCCGAATTGCAACAGATGCAAAATGACCCCACGCAATTTAGCTCCACGCAATACGACATATTTACTGTCGGCGCCGGTTACCTGGACTTAGCGGCTGCTATGCACAACATCAATGCCGCGCCATCGAATACACTTGCTCTCTCTCCTGTTGCTTACGTAGACCCGTCGACAAATCAGGTACTTGCGACGGGCAATTACGCGGGCATCTGCGGCAACACATCTTCTGGATCCTTCGCCGACTCGCCGCTAATGGGAAGCACCATCTGCAATGCATCTATCGGAACAGCGGTAGCGCTGTGGGATTTCAGTGGCACGACGGACGCTAACATTTCGGGCGCCCAATCCATCTGGGGTGTGCAGTCTATCTGGGGCGCCGGGTTCAACGCAGTTGCAGGCACACAATCAATTTGGGGTGCCCAGTCCATTTGGGGCGCTCAATCGATCTGGAGTGCAGCGGCAACGGATGCATTTCAATCTATATGGAGTGCTCAAAGTATCTGGAGCGCTAGCATAAACTCGGCCGATTCAGCGGAAAGTGTTATTGTGTCCGGCGACCCAGACTAATAAGATTCTCGCTGCGCGCAACCATTCACCTGGACTTCGGAGGGCTTTCCTAACTTCGGCGGCCCAGCACCGGCGGCCCGGCACCATTGAACGAATCGACTGCAACGCCCGCTTTGTCGTCGATCCTGAGTAGCCAACGTCAACTTCGCGCTAAGTATGATGATCTTGGTAGCTCAGTATTGCTGCACATGATCTCTATGAAAAAATTCCTCATCGCACTTTGTGGCGTTCTGCTGGTTCATCCTTTACTCGCGGCTGATCTTACGGGCCATTGGCTATACAGCGCACAGCTACCGAATGGGCAGACACGCGAGACGTCGCTTTGGCTAAAGACGGACGGTGATTCCCTGAGCGGATACCTGTCGAACAATCAAGGCGACCAGGCCATCACGCAGGGCAAGATTGCGGGGAATAGCATTTCCTTTGAGATTGTTCGAGATTATTTTGGCGAAGAGCGCAAGACGGAATACACAGCCACCGTAAACGGAGACGAGCTTGTGCTGCGGGCGGGACCGAATGGGCGTGAAATGACGCTCAAGCGCGTTTCAACCGAAGTTCCTCCGCCTCCGCGCCCCGCGCCCGAGAAGATCTCTCTCCCGCCCGCAGCGGACGTGGCCTATAACGGGCTTGCGAAAACTCCTCCGATGGGATGGAACAGTTGGAACAAATTTCGCGGCGAAGTATCCGATAAGTTAGTACGCGAAATTGCCGACGCCATGGCGACGAATGGCATGAAGACGGCCGGTTATGTATATGTCAACATCGACGATACTTGGGAGGGCACGCGCGACGAAGCGGGAAATATTCGAACCAATGAAAAATTTCCAGATATGAAAGCGCTGGCCGAATATGTACACAGCAAAGGGCTCAAGCTAGGCATTTACTCGTCGCCCGGTCCGAAAACCTGCGCCGGCTATGAAGGCAGTTTCAAACACGAAGAACAGGACGCAAAAACCTATGCTGCATGGGGTATCGACTACCTCAAGTACGATTGGTGCAGCGCGACACAGGTTTATGATTATCATTCGATGCCTGCTGTCTACGCAAAGATGGGCGAAGCATTACTTCATTCAGGCAGGTCCATCGTCTTCAGTCTTTGCCAATATGGGGTTTTCAAAGGACCGACTTGGGGAGAACGAGTAGGCGGCAATCTGTGGCGCACGACGGGCGACATCAGCGACTCCTGGAAATCGATGTCTCACATTGGATTCGACTTGCAAGCGGACCTGTTCCCGTATGCCGGACCCGGGCACTGGAACGATCCGGACATGCTGGAAGTCGGCAACGGCGGCATGACGACGACGGAATACCGCACGCATATGAGTCTATGGAGTCTGCTAGCGGCTCCGCTGCTTGCTGGAAACGATCTACGAAACGTATCGCCGGAAATTATGGAAATTTTGACGAACAAGGAAGTGCTTGCAATCGATCAGGACCGGTTGGGTAAGCAGGCCCGCCGAGTCTCGAAAGACGGAGATCTGGAAGTCTGGGCACGTCCACTTTCGGGGGGCGCTTACGCGGTGGGCTTATTCAATCGTGGCGACAGCGAAGCCAAAGTCACCGTTCATTGGAGCGATATTGGTTTGAGCAAGAAAGCGCGTGTTCGCGATCTTTGGGCGCACGCCGACCGGGGAGACGTATCGGATCAATTCGCGGCCGATGTACCATCGCACGGAGTGGTATTGGTAAAACTCCAGCCGTAAGAAAGTGCGCGCTGGACCTGCCGTTCGACGCTGCTGCCGCCTACGAAGACAACGAATCCACGATCCTCGGATTGGATGAACCGCGCCACGCTGCAATGCGTGTCTAATGAATAATGCCCTTTCGCACTGCGTAGAGAATTAGCTCGGGCACGCTGTGCAGGTTCAGCTTATGCAAAATCCGTGAACGATGGGTGTCCACGGTATAGAGACTCAAATGAAGTAGATTTGCAATTTCCTTATTGCTTTTTCCTTCAGCGACAAGCTGAAGGATTTCACGTTCGCGGGTGGTCAATAGCTCGAAGCTGTCTTCCTTTTGTTTGTCCGTCAGCTCACGAAAATAATCTTCTTGCAATAATTGGCTGACCTTTGCGCTGAAGTGGGATTGTCCTTGCACGACCGCGCGGACAGCCGTCAGCAGATCCGCTTTGAGCGAGTCCTTCAGCAAATATCCTCGCGCGCCCGCGCGAAGCGCCCGCAAAATATAGCTCTCGTCGTGATGCATGCTGAGGATGATGATTGCCGTTGTGTCACAGGTTTCCTTAATGCAGCGTGTAGCTTCAATTCCGTTCAGGCCGGGCATTGCGACGTCAATAATCGCCACATCCGGGCAATGCTGCTGCGCCAATCTAACGGCCTCCCGCCCGTCGGACGCCTCGGCAACCACTTCGAACCCCTCTTGGCGCTCCAGCAGCAAGCGCAGGCCATCCCGCAGAATGTTATGGTCGTCGGCCAATAGAATCCGGATTGGTTTCATGAGCTTCCGTTTTTGCTCAATTCAACCAGTGGCAAGTTGATCTTCAGAAGCGTGCCGCGGCCGGCTTGCGAGTCGACGGCAAAGGTGCCGCCGAGATGCCGCGCTCGTTCTTCCATACCCAGCAAGCCAAGCCCGCGGACGCGCTGCGAATCGAATCCGGTGCCGTCATCCTGAATGCTAAGCTGCAACTCTCCTGAATGCTGCTGGAGCGAAATCTGTACAGCGCTCGCTTGAGCGTGGCGCGCCACGTTATTTAGCGCTTCCTGAACAACACGGTAGATGCAAGTTTTGTGTTCTTCCGGCAGTTCGTGCTGCATGTCCGGAGCCAGCACCTGAACGCGCAGGCCGGTGCGCTTGGCGGTTTCCTTAGCCTGCCAGTTCAATGCGGGCACGAGACCGAAATCATCGAGCATCGAAGGGCGCAACAGCAGCGCCATATTTCGCGTCTCAGTGACGCCGCGCTCAGCCAGGTTTCGAATAGATTCGAGACGCGGAACCAGGCCGGAGTTGTGATTCAAATCCAGCAGGTTCTCAGCCTCTAACATAATTGCGGAAAAGGACTGACCGGCTTCGTCGTGTAATTCGCGCGAGAGAGCCCGGCGTTCTTCCTCTTGCGCCCTAAGCAGTTTGGCGGATAATTCCTGAAGACTGGCGCGCGCGGCCACGCTTTCCGTCAGCCTCAAACGCGCTTCCCCTTGCAATCGGATGATGAGATAGCTGGCGTAGATGGCTAGCGCCGTGCCTCCTAACAGCGTGACACAGGTCATGGCTAACAACCCAAACTGGAAACGGCCGACGAGGCCCGCCAGTCGCTGGTCGCCACGCTGCAGCGTTTGTTCATTCAATTGGCCCACGCGGTCGGCGATCTGGAGCATAGAGGTTCGCCGGGGGATCAACTCGCTGTAAAAAAACTGATAGCGGTACTTATCGCGCTCTTCGGTGCTCCATGCAAAAATTCCACCAAGCACTTTCCAGTACGCCTCAATTTCTGATTTCAAAGACGCGAAGGGAGCGCTCTCTTCAGTTTCCAAGGATTTTCCGTATTCCCGTAAAGCCGCGTCCGTTTTGTTTCGCAGGGAATTCAAATCGGCGAGTTGCGCGTGCGCTCCGCCTTCCGGTGCCAGCAGAAAGTCGCGCGTAACCGTGCCCGACAAGTAAATGGAGGACCGAATGGTCTCAAGTATCCTGCTGCGTTCCAGGAACCGTTGATGTAACTGAGCTTCGTCGACGCGCAGGCGGTTAACGACGAGTAATCCTCCGATTTCGGCTACCGCCATCAAGAGCAACAGCCCGCCGAATCCGCTGACTAGTGCCAGCCAGGGCTGCCGCTGCATTACTGCTGCTCTCCTTGCGCCGACATTCACAGAGGTTACGCCCTAAATCCCGACAAAGATATCCCCTTGATCCGGTATTTTCCCGGCCAAAAATACCGTCTCGACGTGATTACTTCTACCCCCTCTTTTAGACTATTGTGGCCTTGTAATGGGTTACTGGAGGGCATGAAAACACGGTTAGGCTGGATTGGCGGGATAGCGATTACCGGGGGATGTGTCTTATTAAGCGGTTGTAGTAAGAATGTGGCTGCAGTCAAACCACCTGCGCCTCGGCCGCCTGTCCAGACCGCGTCCACGCCGTCGGCCCAACCTTCGCCGACTAGATTTGCTCCAGTGGCTGATGTTCAGCGGCCGGCTACCCCGAATGCGATTACCAAAGCGCGTATCCAGGAGTTGATCGACCGTATGCAGGACGCGTATTTCGACTATGACCAGCATATTTTGCGGACTGATTCGGAGGCGGCGCTGCAGGCGGACGCCAAGGAGCTGACCGAAATACTGCGTCAATATCCCACGTACAAGTTGTCCGTGGAAGGCTATTGTGACGAGCGCGGATCGGATGAGTACAACATTGCTTTGGGCGATGCGCGCGCTCGCAAGGCAAAGGAGTTTCTCGTGTCACTTGGAGTACCGGCCGCCCAACTCCGAACCGTAAGTTACGGCAAAGAGCGGCAGGTTTGCAACGAACACGATGAGGCGTGCTGGCAAAGGAATCGGCGTGCGCACATCACACAGGATCAGAATGCAGGTTAAAGGGGTAATTTTATGAGGGGTACACTTGCAGCTCTAACTTTTGCGTTGGCGTTCGCTCCGATTTCCTTTGGCCAAGCCGCTTCGTCAGACCCGGATCTTACCGGTACCTGGACTGATACCGCGAATGCAGGTTTAAAGCTCATTCTCAACGAAAAAGGAGACGGCAAAATCCAGGTTCGCCAGATGGATGGCGACAAAGTTGTGGCCGACTATTCTTGCGACTTGACCGGCAAAGAGTGCGATATCAAAGAAGACGGTCATCCCGTAAAAGTGATGATCTATTACAACGGTTCCAAACTGATTGAGATTATGGAACGCGGAAGCGATGTAGAAAAGAGGCGTTTTTCATTGAGCCAGGATGGCAAAACTATGGAAGTTGAGACCATCCCCATTTCTTCGACTGGAAACTCCAGCACCAACACCTATCGAAAGGAAGATTCACAAGTCGCCAAAAATACTCAATAAACGGCCGGTAGAAATCCCGGGCGGTGACGAACATAAAAGATTGCCGGTGGGCTAGTCGCGCTGGGCGCAGGCGGGCGGCGGGGAAGAAACTTTCCCAGCCGCCATTTTTTATTGTTTGGTCATGGTTAGGCCGGTGACCGTTGCATCGGTGTTGTGGGCGAAACGAATACCGTAGACACCGTCTGTCGATTTCAGCTTGCCGGCTGTGACTAGCGCCGATTTGTCGTAGCTTCCGACAACCGTTCCATTAATTGCGCATTCGACTTTATCGCCTTTTACCGACATTGCGATCTCCTGGGTGACAGGCTGCCCGACGCCAGCGGCTTTGTGTATGGCATCGTTGCTCTCGCCGCGCCTGCCGTTCACTTGAAATGGCTCGGGCCCAAATCCACGCACAATAAACCTTCCGTCGCCGTAAGCGGCGCAGTAGAGATAGGTCTGCTCCGGTGTTCCCATGTCGTTTCCGGCGATCACAATTCCGTACGGGTGCGGATGCGTGTTGAGGTTCATGAATTTCGGCTCCGTGAACGTGGCCTTCACTGTATAGTTTCCACTCGCCACGTTCTTTGGATTCCAATATGTAATCGCGGGACCGGTAGTCACGTGTAGACCACCCCCCTCTTCCGTCAGCTTCGCGTCGTCCACCTTCATGCCCGCTTTCTGTTCATTCGGATCGACCGAGCCTTTCCAACCAGGGGCCGAAATGCCACCGCCCGAGACGGTGCGCGAAGTGTCCTCTTGGGCATTCAACGTCGCGGGTATGATGAGCGCGACGACGGTAAAGGTAAATACCAAACCACGAACTAGACGCATAGTTATGTTCCTCTCACGTATAGATTGCAGCGACAATTATATGTCTTCCGACTCGAAGATCTTGGCGCGGCTTTACTGTCTGGATGTAGATGCAGCCTGGGAAAGTGTGTGGGAGTCATTCGATATCTGTCCCTGGCTTTTCCTGTGGCAGGGCTTTTTCGAGTCTTTTTGCCTCTGGATTTCCGCGCATCCGCGCAAAAAATCTTCCAGTACGCACCTTCACAGTCGAGGATTGGATCGTCGCTCCTACTTGCAGCATCTTGAATGCGTCGGTGCCGAGAAAGCCAAAAGTGAGAAAGTCTCGATTCGAGGAAACAAATTCCCCACAGGACCGTTCCGCGTTGTAGTTCCCTCGGGTCCATTGACGGACGACGTGGATGGCTCTCAGGCTCTCGGCATCTGAAGAACAACTGACGTAATAGAGACGAGGCAGGATTCGCGGCGCATAATATGTCAAATAGAGAAAATCAAGGGTCCAAAGAATTGCAACCGGCCGGTTATTAGCCTCCATATTCGCGGTAAGAAGCGAATACCCCTTCAGGGGGTTTCCCGGCGTAGTCTCGAGTAACATTCCCGTCCCAGCTTCATATAGCTTTTCTCCGACTCCGTGCATCCGATGCCAAACAAGCAAAAGCGACGTTCTTGCGAGCAGCGCTACGATGACCGCAGTCAGAAGAATAGCGGTCCGATTTCGAGTTCGAGGCGCTCGCACCATGAAGCTGACGAGCAGACAGAAGCCAATCACCGTCGACATGAAGTAGCGGGGAATAAACGGCCCGTGAACAAGCTTTCCCGCTAGTACGCCGAAAAACGGCAATAGCAGGAAGCTACACGCAAGAGTCAGTTCCTCAAGCCCCAACTCAAAGAGGCCGGCAGACCGCGCGAGGGCGGGGGGACGTAAGGTATCGATTGCAAATAACAGAAACATCACCACCACCACTACGACGCACGGTGAAACAAGGCCAAAATAAAATGTGAACGCGCTCCACCATGAGGGCTGAAAGTATGTGACTCCGAACTGAGTGCCTGCGACGCCAGCCTTATATGATCGAAGAAGCGGAATGAATATCGCGCACGCAATGATCGTGGGAGAAGTCAACGCTGCCCACATCTTCCAATCGATTTGTTTGCGACGCCAAGAGCGTACGAGCTCAGCCAGCCCAAAAGGTACAGCCGAGACGAGAGCATAACAATGATTCATGAACGCAGCGAGCAAACAAAGACTAAACAACGCCAGCCATGTTTTTCGTGAGTTATCCAGGTATAACTGCCAGCAGAGTAAAGCTAAGCCACAACAACCAAGCACAATTCCGTGGGGGCGAGCCTCATACGCGTAGTAATAGGCCTCACTAAGCATCGGCAGTGTCATGGCTATAAAGCCGGCAAGAAGTCCAGCCTTCCTATAAACAAAGGCAAACAGACTTAGACAAAGTAGCCAAAATCCCAGAATCTCCGGCAGTCTGGTTGTAATAAGGCCTTCGCCAAACAAGCTTTGCGAAATTCGAGTAACGACATAGAAGAGGGGCGGATTGAAGTCGGTAGCATGTATAACGGCTTGATGGATGTCACCGAGAGTTGGCAGCCGGCAGAGATATACGGTGACTAACTCGTCGTACCAAAAATATTTTTCCGATGCCCGGAGAAGAATATCGCCGAAGTAATAGATGGTGAATAATGCGAGAAGTACTAGTACCGATAGGCGGAGATTGCGTTTGAGCAGATATCCGGTGGTGTGACGTAGGTCATTGCCACGTGTCATTGCTTTCTTAAGTGTAGTCGGTAAGTGCAAGGGGTCGCCCTGTGCTTTGATGCCTCTCTAATTAAGTTGTTATGTCGGTGTTAGAGTTTAGTTGATGCAGCCGCAGACAATTGGCGGCCGACCCTGTTTGTCGGTTGTCACCACGTTATACAAGTCGGCTGAGTTCATTCAGGAATTCTACAGCCGGATTACCGCCGCGGCCGAACAATTAACAATTGATTACGAGTTAGTTTTTGTGAATGATGGCTCGCCCGATCACTCACTCGAAATAGCAATTACACTGAGCCATCATGATTCGCGTATAAAAATCGTGGATTTATCAAGAAATTTCGGCCACCACTCGGCTATTCTTGCGGGACTACGCCAATCACGCGGCGAATGGGTTTTTCTCATAGACATCGACCTGGAAGAACGGCCAGAATGGCTGCTGGATTTCTGGGGAGATATTCAGGCGAATGAGGCGGACGTAGTGTATGGCGTACAAGCCGCGAGATCTGGATCGCATTTCAAGCGGCATACGGGGACGCTTTTTTACAAGCTGTTCAACGCCACCTCAGATACCCAAATACCCGAAAATCAATGTACGGTTCGACTGATGAAACGACGATACGTGGATGCGGTTGCGGGCTTTACCGAATCACATCTGTTTCTGGCAGGCTTATTCAGTTGGACCGGCTTTACACAACGCGCCATATATGTTACAAAGACAAGCCGCACTAGCGCGTCTACCTACTCACTACCGAAACTTCTTAGTTTGTTTGTAAATGCCATTACTTCATTTTCGGCATATCCTTTGAAAATAGTTTTTGCGGCGGGTCTGTGCATCACGACACTGTCGGTGATTTACGCGTGTGCCCTGATTGTCAGCAAGTTAGCCAGGCCGCATCTTGTTCTCTCGGGATTTACGTCTCTTATGGTTTCTCTCTGGTTCCTGGGAGGGACTATCATCAGCACATTGGGCATAGTTGGGATGTATGTGGGGCGGCTCTTCACCGAGGCTAAGGCCCGACCCCAATACCTGGTTAAGCAAATCTATACCGGAGCCCAGCCGGCAGCAATAGCGACAGATCGAGAGGGTTCTCTACCTTAAACATGCCCTATGAGCGAGCTGATTATTTACGGCGCCGGCCCGTTTGCGAAGCTAATGCACTTCTATTTCACCAATGACTCGCCCAACCGGGTTAGCGCATTTACCGTAGATGCCCCGTATTTTAACGAGCCAGTACTTTGCGGGTTGCCGGTTGTCCCTTTCGAAGAAATACTGCACAGATATCCGCCATCTCATTTCGAGATGTTTGTAGCAGTCGGCTATAGGCGGATGCGCCAGCGAATGGCGCTGTACGGAAAGGCAAAAGCCTCTGGGTATCGATTGACGAATTACGTCAGCAGTCAGGCGTTCCATTTTCGCGATTTACAGATGGGCGAAAACAACATCATGTTAGCGAACGTGCATGTGGAGCCATTCACACAAATCGGAGATAATAACGCGTTTATGGCCGACACGCTGGTGTCGCACGATGTACGTATTGGAAATGGCAATTTCTTTTCGGCAAAGTGCTTAATTGCGAGTGGATGCGCGATTGACGACAACTGCTTCTTTGGAAACGGGACCGTGTTGATCGACCGGCTGTCGATCGGCAGTGAGACACAAATAGTCGCGGGTTCTGTGTTGCTTCAGAACACAAAGAAGTGCAGAAAATATATGGGATTCCCGGCTCGGGAGATTGCGAGCCACGAAGAACACGGAATCGTGATCGAGCGGGGTTGATATGGCGTCAGCAAGTCTCGATCTGAATACAGCCGCACGTTCGCGGACGCAAGCCCAGAGCTGTGTGATACTGCAGCCCTCTTATATTCCTTGGCGAGGTTATTTTCACCAAATTCAAAAAGCAGATTTGTTCGTCTTCTATGACGATGTTCAATATGACGATCGAGGCTGGCGCAATCGCAACAGGATCAAAACACGCGCCGGAAGCAAGTGGCTCACGATACCTGTTGCCGCAAAGGGCGCGCAGGTCAAGAGCATCCCCATTGACGAAGTTCACATTTGCTGGGATCGTGATTGGGCCAAAGATCATCTGAAATCGTTTCAGCACAACTATGCTCATGCGCCTTACTTTGACATCTATGAGCCACTCCTGAAAGAGTGGTTTGGAAGACGCCCGGACCGGCTAGCGGATTTTACGATTGAGACCACCATCGAGTTGGCGCATGAACTCGGAATCGAGAATACGCGTTTTCTCCGCAGTTCGGAACTCGAATGTTTGGGAAGCAAGACAGATCGGCTCTTGAATATCTTGATGGCGCTCGGCGCCAAGCATTACATTAGCGGTCCGTCAGCAAAAGACTATTTAGAAGTAGAAAAACTGGCTCAACACGGTATTAGTGTCGAGTGGATGTCTTATGACTATCCTGACTATCCACAATTATTTCCTCCTTTCGACCCATTCGTCAGCGTTCTCGACCTTCTGATGAATACCGGACCAAGGGCATCAACTCATATTTGGCAACAAAGTCAACGATGAAATCGGAAGCTACTCTGCCTCTAATTCCTTTTAACCGAATAAATACGGTTGGAAAAGAATTCTTTTATATCCGTCAGGCTTTCGACCGAATGCACATTTCCGGAGATGGCGAGTTCACCAAACGTTGCAGCACTTTGCTCGAGACAGCTCTCGGCGGCTCAAAGGTGTTGCTGACAACGTCATGCACTCATGCGCTTGAACTGGCTGTGCTTCTCCTTGATCTGCAGCCGGACGATGAGGTGATCGTGCCATCATTTACCTTCGTTTCAACGGTCAATGCCTTTGTCTTGCGCGGCGCTAGACCCGTGTTCGTTGATATTCGTTGGGACACCCTGAACATGGATGAGGAACTGATCGAGAAACTGATTACGACAAAAACAAAGGCCATCATGCCGGTTCACTACGCTGGCGTCGGCTGCAACATGCATCAAATCATGTCGATCGCAAAGCGGCATGACCTTGCCGTGATTGAGGACAATGCGCACGGACTGTTCGGCAGATATCGCGGCCAGAGTTTAGGAACCTTTGGATGTCTCGCAACGCAAAGCTTTCATGAAACGAAGAATTTCAGTTGCGGTGAAGGCGGCGCTTTAGTTATTAACAATCCGAAATACGTTGAGCGAGCGGAGATCTTGCGCGAAAAAGGCACCAACAGAAGCCGATTCTATCGCGGGGAAGTCGACAAATATACATGGGTTGACGTAGGTTCAAGCTACTTACTTTCCGACATCTTGGCCAGTGTTTTGTTCGCTCAATTGGAAGCCAGAGAAACAATCCAGTCAAACCGCAAAATCTTGTGGGACCGCTACATGAGTCATCTTGCGGCGTGGGCCTCGGAAAATGGCGTTCGACTGCCGATTGTGCCGGCCGATTGCGAGCAAACGTATCACATTTTTTATTTGTTATTGTCCGATGCGAATACACGACAGGCATTGATCGCGCATCTTAAAAGTCGAGGGATTCTTGCCGTCTTCCATTACGTTCCATTACACTTGTCTGAAATGGGAATGCGGCTTGGCGGATACGCCGGGCAATGTCCAGTTACGGAACGAGTTAGCGATCAGTTACTGCGATTACCTCTATATAGCGGGTTAAGTCTATCGGAGCAAGATCAGGTTATAGGCGCTCTGAAGGATTTTAAGTTTACTCAGCAGCGCCGTTCATTCGCAGCAAGAGCCGCTATGGGGTAATCGTAACCGTGTATAGAGTGGTGTCTTTATACGGAAGATCGTAAGACCCGATGCGCGAAATCTTTGCGTGATCGGCTGCTAACTTATCGAGTAACCAATCTTCCGGGTAGCCAACCGTTCCAAGTACCAGAAACCGAGAATGTTGTCTAATAAACATCGAATACGGCTCGACGACGCCTGACAACCCGAAATCCCTACGAAGCGAATCCAAGCTCTCAAATAAATTGGTATGCGCGTATCGTACGGAAGCGTCAGGATCGGTTAGATAATACAGCCTTGACAGCACCGAACGGTCTTCGTCATGATTCATCTCGACAAACGTCAGGCCGCTGGCTGCGACCAACGGCAGCGCCGGATCAACTTCAGCTAAGGCCCGAGAGGGACTGGACGGGCCTGCGGCAGTCAAGTTGTCGTAGACCGGATGAGAAACCCTGTTAGACAGAATCAGCAAGCTCAGCGCAGCGGTTATGAGACATCCTGCCCATGCCGAATTCCACGACAGTTTCAAGAATGCCGCCAAAACAATGTAGAAGCCTAATACAGTGGTAATGCAATACCGGTCCCAGAATGCGCCATGACGGAGCGATAAGACAAAGTTAAGCACGAACGGCAGACTTAGCAATGTTGCGAACAAGAAGACGTCAATTCGCCTGAAGGCAAACAGCTTTATTCCGGTGGTTCGTACACGCCATAAGAGCGCGATTAACGAGACGGCAAGTAAGATGAGAATCGGGAGGCCGGACAGGGCATGCCAAAAGAGTGCGGCTGCTTTTCTGAGTGAAGCCTGAAATCGAACGGGGAAAAAGAGAGATTCGTATCCCCCAAAAAACGGCACATAGCAAGCCACACCAATGAGCGGCAATAACAAGGCTGCCCAGAGCCGGAATGCCGACTTCCGCGGCTTGGACCAGGTAACCGTGTCAACAAGGAACGGTAAGAGAGATAGAACCGCAAAAACTTGCGATAAAACCAATCCCGCGCTGCCAATTGCTACACCGCCTAAGGATCTGCGGTCTTCCGGCGCGTTGATCACCGAATCCCAACTTAAGAGAAGGGTGGAAAAGGACAGAAGTACGAGCGCGTAGGGCCTCGCCTCAGTCGCATATTGAAAAAAAGGGCTATACCAAAGCAACAGCACGGGCATCGCCGCATAGCTAGGGCCAAGCTTGCGTTTCGCATAAATGAATGACAAAAGGCTGGCAAGGTAGAACGCCAGAATCGATGGAAGGCGCACGCCAACTCTGTTGGCGCCAAATATCGCGATGGAGGCGCGCGCCAGAAGATGCAATGCAGGAGGCGTCAGGTCCCACTTGTAGAGCAAGTGGAAAAAATGACTTATGCCAGGCGCTCTGGCGATGAACAAAGTGATAAGTTCGTCGTACCAAATCGGCCTTTGTACCTGCCGGTAAATCAGGGTCAAATAAAGAACAGTAAGGCCCAACCAGAACAACCAGATGCCCGCTTTCGATCGAAATGAGGGCAGACTCCGCTCAGGGGCTTGGAAGGTCGACATGGATCGTTCTTAATTAGTGCAGTTAAGCAATTAGTGCAGTTAAGCGGTAGATACTCTACGCAGGATGCAAATGCATTTTGAGGAATTGGATGTAAATGTCCCAATCGGAGGGAAGCACGCCGTGGCCGCCGTCGTGCATGTAGTAGCCGATATCATGCAAGATCGGTTGCTTTGCCGCTGGCCAAACGTCTGTGTCGAGCGGATCTTTCCCCAGCAATTTGTAGACAGGTCCTGCCGCAACAGCCGAAAGAAATTCGCCTTTCGGGTCTGACCAATAATCCGTACTGCCGGTCTGTAGCAGGAGCGGCCTGGGCGCAATCAGTGCCACCAGCATATGCGCATCCATGGGCATTTCGTTAACGTGCCGCGCATATTTTTGATAATTGATCGCGAACTGATACGGATATCTTCCGGGTGCTACCAAATGTGCAACTGTTTCACCGTAGTCGCGCCTGCTCAATGCAGCCCCGCCTTCGCCCGAGCAACTTGCGATCACCAAGGCGAAGCGCTGGTCGTGTGCACCCGCCCACATTACTGTTTTCCCGAGACGTGAAACGCCATGAATGGCTATTTGCTTAGGATCGACACTGTCGTCGTGTTCGAAATAATCCATCACGCGGCTCATTCCCCACGCCCACGCTGCTATTGAGCCCCATTCGTCGGGCGCCGGTTGCGTCTGTCCCGGCTTCAAATAATGTGCGCGGATGCCATTCGAAAATCCATTTTCATAATCCGGATCGACATCTCCGTAATAAAACGTGGCCACGCCGAACCCCGCGTCGAGCAGTTGGTTTACGGGGATATGACCGAAGTTGCGGCCCTTCGGCGGCGGTATCTTCGCGTTGGTCTTCGGATCCCATATCTCGCCGGGCTTCAGGTCTCGATCATCAACCGTCGCCGATGGATCGGTAAAGCTGATGCTCAACAACATCGGTACCGGCCTGTGTGCGTCCGACGGAACATACATCACCAGGTGGATCTTTGGCCAACCTTCATCTTTAGAGAAACGAATCGTCACCTGCTTGCGAATGGCCCTGCCATTAAGCGCCTTATCTAGATCGACATGCACATCAAAGCTCTCATCCGCGGGTCTTCCCGGTGCGCGGCCATACTGCTGCGTTTCGAACATCTGGACAATTTCAGGACGCCGCTTCTGAAACCACGTCTTAGCATCTTTCACCGGCTTGCCGTCGTTGAGCTTCAGCGGATCGGGCAAGGTATATGTGCCGACCTTGGCTTCGTCATAGTTCACCGGAATGCCCGCGACGACGCTCGGCGGCGGCTTGGGAGCCGGCGTTTGCGTGACCTGTGCATCCAGGCTGATCGCTGCGATCGCAATCAGGCAAGTTGAAAAGTGATTTTTCAGAAACATGTCCGGAATCACTCATAGTATCGAGGTAGTCTTAAGCGGAACCGTAAATGTGTCTTGAACAAGCTCGCGCATGGATCAAGCAAGCGGCTTCAGTGAGTGTTCTAACTGGGGCGGGCATTTCTGCTGAGAGCGGCATTCCGACATTTCGGGACGCGGCGGGCCTTTGGAAGCAATTTCGCCCCGAAGATCTCGCTACTCCTCAAGCTTTTGCTAGGAATCCGAATTTGGTTTGGGAATGGTATGACTGGCGTCGTAGTCTAATCAGTCAAGCGCAGCCCAATACCGGCCACCTTGCGTTAGCTGAGATCGAGCGCCGCGCGTCGTGTTTCACGCTCATTACGCAAAACGTCGACGGCCTCCACCAGCGCGCCGGCAGTCACAATGTTCTCGAAGTTCACGGTAGTATCTGGAAGCTTCGCTGCACGAAATGTCATCGGGAATGGAAAGATCAAACCGTGCCTTTAAAGCTGCCGCCGCGTTGCGAATGCGGTGCAATCGCTCGTCCCGGTGTGGTGTGGTTTGGCGAAGGGCTGCCGAAAGGGGTGTGGTCGTCTGCCGAAAAGGCCACAATGGCCTGCGACGTTTTTCTGGTAGTTGGCACTTCTGCCGTTGTTTATCCTGCCGCAGGCTTAATTGATCTAGTGCGCGAGTCTGGCGCCAGGATCATCGAAGTTAATACGGCAAAGACCGCCGTCTCAGATAACGTCGATTGCACCCTCATCGGGCCGGCCGGCGAGATGCTGCCGAAGCTTTTGAACCACGTGCTTTCGAGGCCTGCTTAACCGGCTTACCTGCCGAGCTGCACGCGATACGAAGCGCTTCGGCAACTGTATCTTTCGCAGCGGCATGTAAAAGAACACTTGTGCAGCCTTGACGGCCCCACGCCCCTTTTACGGGCACGAAAGCTTTCGGATGATCTTGTACGAAGTTGTTCTGCTGTTCAGGTGGAAGCTTCACCATTCCCCAGTCCTTATCCGGATATTGCAACGTTGCGAAGATCCTTCCATTCGCCGCGCGGAAATCAGGGTGTCCCATATGCGAACGTTCAGATGCACCCGGAAGGGACAGAGCGATCCGCCTGAATTCATCGCTCGTCATGATGAGGCCTTCTGCGCCGCCATTTCTTCAAAGTCAACGTCTTTGATGTGTGTGGAGATCCACCACTTGTAACCGAAAGGATCTTTGATACCAGCGGTGCGGTCTCCATAAAATTGATCTGCAGGTTCGCGCACACTCTTTGCTCCCGCTGCAAGCGCTTGATTGTACATGGCGTCGCAATTCTCTGTATAGATCAGTAGGCTTACTGGCGACCCACCAAAATGTTCGATGCTGAATGAATCCACCTGCGGGGCTTCGTCGGCCATCATGATTACGGAATCGCCAATCTGAATTTCAGCGTGGCCGATGGTGCCGTTCTTGTTGGCCATCCGAAATTTCTCTTTGGCGCCAAAAGCCTTGGTGTAGAACGATATTGCGTCCGCGCAGTTCTTGAACATTAAATACGACTGCACGCTGTGATAGCCGTCCGGAATCGGATTGACTTGTGACATTGCTGGTTCCTCGCTTTCAGTATCGATTTTTGCGCGACAAGCGTAATGCCGGATTGTAAGAAATTGACCGTCAGTTACACCAGCGGCACATGATTGAGGTGAGGCGTTGCCACCGCCAGATAAGCGTTCGGTGTGAGACCTGAGAACGAACGGAAATCATGGATAAAGTGAGGTTGATCGTAATAACCGCATTCGAGGGCAATTTGAGCCCAATCGACGTCTTTCTTCCGGTGAACTGCGCGAAGCACGTTCTGAAACCGATGCACGCGGCAAAACACCTTCGGCGTTAATCCAACCTGACGATGAAACAATTCGATGAAGCGTCGCTGACTCAACCCGATCCGCTCGGTCACGGCTTCTACTCTGTTACCGTTTGCCAACAGGCGAAATTCCCGCAGTGCGTAGCGAACTGCCGGATGCAGTTCAAGCGGCCTAACGAGTTGCTCAAACAGGCAGCGCTCCAATTCCAGCAGCATCGAATCGACAGTCGGCGCACTCAGTAGACGCTCGCGGACTTCGCTCGCCCGCGACGGCCACAAATCTCCGAGGGAGACCGAGGCATCTTCCACCTCAGACACCGGCATACGAAAAAAAGGGAACGCCCCGCCAGGCCGGAACTGTACGCCAATCACCCGCTCCTGCTGCTGTGTATCGATCACGAAACAATTTGAACGGGCGCCTGATAGGACGGCATGGCCGTAGCTCCTATGTCGCCGCACGTCTTGCGGGTCATATATGCGAATTGGATCATCGCGCAGATTGAAGATGATGGTGGGTTCGCCGTTTGGCAGTAGCCGCTCTTTGGAATGTGGTTGTGGCGCGCCCTGCCAATACCACAGGCAGTCCACAAACGCCGAAAGCGGCGATCCGGGATAGTATTTCCGTGACGGCATGGCGCCTCTACCAATCTAGCGTTTAAGCTGCGAATATCTTCTGTCGTTAAGTTGTACACTGCTTCACAACCATCGATGAAATACCTCGCATTCTTACTTCTTTGGAGCTGCCCAATGGTGCGCTTGCATGCTCAGCAATCAAACGAGGTTGTGGTGCTGGGATCGGGAACGCCCAATGCGGACCCGGATCGCTCTGGTCCCGCGCTGGCGATCGTGGTCAACGGCCATTCCTATCTTGTCGATTGCGGTCCGGGTATCGTTCGCCGTGCCGCGGCCGCCGGCAAAGCGGGAGTGCCTGGTTTAAAAATGACAGACTTGAAAACAGTTTTCATTACGCACCTGCATTCGGATCACACGCTCGGCTATCCCGATCTGATCTTCAGCCCATGGGTGTTGGGCCGCTCGCAGCATCTAGCGGCCTATGGTCCGCATGGCTTGCTGGAGATGACGAATCACATTCTCGCCGCCTGGAAAGAAGATGTCGCCGTACGCGTGCAGGGATTGGAGCATGGCAATTCCACCGGCTATCTTGTGGACGTCCATGAAATTCAACCAGGCGAGATCTACAAGGATGAAAACGTTACTGTTAAAGCGTTTCTGGTGAAGCATGGGTCCTGGGCGGAGGCATTCGGCTACAGCTTTGAAACTCGCAACCGCAAAATCGTCATCTCCGGCGACACAGCACCCACCGATGCGGTGGTTACGGCGTGCAGCGGCTGTGACGTTCTTCTCCACGAGATCTACGCCCAGAACGTTCATGATGAGCCCGGTTCACCGGCACAGGCCTACTTCACGGCTTTTCACACTTCACCGGAACAACTCGCGGCGATTGCATCTCGGGCGAAGCCAAAGCTGCTCGTGTTGTATCACCAAGTCTTCCATGGAGCCACTGAAGGAGAACTCTTGCAGCGCGTGCGAGAGCATTATGCCGGCCCTGTAGTTTCCGCGCACGACCTTGATATCTACTGAAGCCGACGTGTGAACGGTTCGCGGTATTAGGTGTTAGCGCGTCAACCCTTCACCTGAACAACCAACTTGCCGCGCCGGCTTCGTTCAACTTTGCCCGTATAGGCGTCTGCCGCCATTGACCAAGGCAGTACGCGGTCCACAACCGTGCGAAGATCTCCTGAATCGATCAGTTTGGAAATTTCGAGAAGCTGATCGCGCTTCGGCTCGACTATGAAAAAGGCGCGCTTGGCTCTTTCGTCGGTTGTCGTTTCGTCGGCTGCGATTGTCACCAATCGGCCACTTGGTTTCAAGACCTTCCAAGATCGCTCAAAAGTCTCACCGCCCACACCATCAAAAACAACATCGATGTCGCGAGCTTTATCTTCAAAACGCTCCGCTTTGTAGTCGATTGCCTCCGCGGCTCCCAATTCCCGAACAAAGCCCAAGTTGTCGGACGAGGCCGTTGCGATCACATGTGCGCCACGCAAGCGTGCCAATTGAATCGCGAAAACGCCAACTGCGCCGGCGCCGCCATGCACCAGAACGCGATCTGCAGTAGTAACATTTGCGCGTTCGAATAATCCCTGCCATGCCGTTAACGCACCGATCGGTATGGAGGCAGCCTCGCCATCATTAGCTCGGTGAGGTTTGGGAGCGATCCACTCCGGCCGCGCGATGCAGTATTCAGCCAATGCCCCATCGACAAACCAATCGTTTAATCCGTAGATTTGCTGCCCGACACTTAAGCCTTCCACTTCCGCGCCGAGTTCTGCAATCTCACCCGAGAACTCATGCGACGGCACTGCTCCGATTCGTTCGCTGCCATCTTTGTTATGCGACGTCGGATACCAGATCAGCTCCGTAGGCGTGATGCCCGCTGCATGAACTCGAACGAGCAGCTCACCGCGCGCTAGTTTCGGCCGCGGGACATCGCGCTCGACGAGAGCGGGACTACCGTTCGCGTGTATCACGTGCAGGCTCTTCATCATCAAAGGCTCATACCATCATCGATCAGCAGCTCGCTGCCAACCGTGAACTGAGATTTAATCGGAGGCGAGAAACACCGCCGCGGGGGCGATTTCGCCGGCATTGCCAAAGCGACAGCCGGAATTTGACTTTGAATAGAAGCTGCTACTGCTTTTAAATCGTTTTCCGCAAGCCCCAGCTTGCCGTAAAGAGGCGTGGAGAGTTGCCGGGTTCTTTCCGGTGATGGCGACGCGGGCACTCTCCACCAAAAACTCACGTGCCGCTTCAAGACCAATCCCGCTAGTTCCGCCGGTAATGAATGCCCGCTTGGCCTTCAATCGATCCACTTATGTTCCCCTTAACGCTGCGCGACCAATTCGTTAGATTGTCGAAATCCCATGAGGATGCATTCAATGCTTCGCTGAGTTGAATTGTGGCGACCGCTAAAATTGTAGTTTGAGTTCACCAATACAGGCAGCGGAAACCACCCCTACGTCGCGATTTGCCTCACCGTTGCTGCCGATTTTCCTCATCGTCCTTGTTGACGTTCTCGGCTTCACCATTATTCTTCCGTTACTGCCGTTTTACTCCGAGCGTCTCGGAGCGTCAGCGACGGTTGTCGGCGAATTGGTGTCTACCTATGCGTTGTGCCAATTAATTTCCGGTCCAATTCTGGGCCAATTGTCCGACCGGCACGGACGTCGTCCTCTGCTTTTGGTCAGTCAGGCCGGTACGCTGGCGGGATTTTTCTTGCTAGCATTCGCGGGCAAAATTTGGATGCTCTTCATTGCGCGCGCCATCGACGGAGCTACAGCCGGTAACCTCACGATCGCTCAGGCCTACATTAGCGATGTGACGAAGCCCGAGAATCGGGCGAAATCGTTCGCGCTGATCGGCATCGCTTTCGGTTTCGGATTTTTGGTGGGCCCGGCCATTTCGGGCTTCCTTGCTCACTACCACGGCTATCAAGCTCCTATATTTGCGGCGTGCTGTCTTTCCTTCACAACGATTTTGTGCACATTCTTTCTGCTGCCGCGGCGCGAACCTGTGCATTTACATAATGAGGAAGCCGAACTCAATCCCGGGCCTGGAGGCAAGCGGCTTTCTCTGCTGTCCTGGGGCGAATATCGGAAATATTTTCGCGATCCTCAACTCGCGCGATTGCTCCTGCAATGGCTGCTTTTCTCCTTTTCGTTTTCGACTTTCATATCAGGCTTTGCACTTTTCGCAGAGCGCCGATACCTGTGGAATGGACATCCTGTCGGCGTGCGCGAGGTTGGCTACATTTTTGCCTTCACCGGCTTTATCGGAATGATCATGCAAGGCGGTGTCGTAGGGCGAATGGTTCAATGGCTGGGCGAGCCGCGAGTTATTCAAATCGGCTTCATTACTTCATTCATAGGCGACATCGCAATCGGCCTTACCCGAACTATCGGGCAATTACTTTGGGTAGCGGGATTGGCGAATATCGGCGGCTCGGGCCTCCGGCCCGCTCTCACCAGCGTTATCACACAGAAGGCCGGTAAACGCGAAGTCGGCGTGGTGATCGGGCTAACTCAGTCGCTGATGTCTATCGCTCAGATCATCGCGCCTATCATTTCCGGTCTGCTTATCAATGCCGACGATCGCTATCACGATCAGCGGTTTCTTGTCATTTGGGCCGTCTGGGCGGGTGTGTTAGCAGGAGCTGCCCTCTTCTTTGCGCCGCGTCCGACGCCGCGCGCGGTAGTTGCCGCGGTTTGACTTCGCTAACGCGTTGGCTTCGTCTCCGCGCTTCGGAATGGGTGCTGGTGGGCTTCTTCTGCTTCATAACGGCCATCGCGCCCTTCTTTCCAAATCGTCCTAATCTTGGGTTTCGTCCACTAGGCGAATTGATAGGTGTGTTGGCGTTTCTCGCCATCATCTCCTGCTTCGGAAGAGGGCGTCGATCTCGCGTGATCAGCATCATTCGCGATTGGCTGCCGATTCTGTTTACGCTGCTGGCGTTTCGGGAGATGGAACTTTTCCTTCCGCGCACGTTCGATCGCCAGTTGGAATCAGGATGGATTTATTTGGATCGTGCACTGCTTGACCGCGACCATCTGCGAGCCGTCATTGAAAGCCTCGGCCCGGTTATCCCGCTTTACCTTGAACTTTGCTATCTGCTGGTCTATGGCGTGGGCGCGATCTGTGTGGGCATTCTTTACAGGCAAGGCAAACGTGCGTTCATCGACCGTTTCTGGATTTTGTATCTTACCAGCACCCTACTCGCGTATGCCCTGTTTCCTTATTTCCCATCACAGCCGCCTCGTATCGCCTTTCCAGGCTTAGATAATCCGGACATTGTGACGCCCGTACGCCAATTCAATTTGTTCATTTTGAAAAAAGCCACAATTCATGTCGGCGTCTTCCCAAGCGCTCACGTGTCCTCCGCATTCGCGTGCGCCTGGGCCATGTTCTTAGTTCTTCCGCAGAGAAAGCGTGTTGGATGGGCGCTTGTGCTTTACGCGCTTAGCGTGGGTCTCGCTACCATCTATGGGCGCTATCACTACACCGCCGATGTGATCGCGGGGTTTGGCGTCAGCCTCGTAGCCGCCGCTATTGCGATATTTTTTGCGGAGACAAAAAAAGAGGGCCGCGAGCACTGAGGTTCCCGGCCCAAAAAGTTCGACTACCTTCTTTTCGTTATCCCTTCTTAACGGCGACCGCCGCCATGAAACCCTCCACCGCCGTGGAAACCGCCGTGAACGGCGCCCCCATGAAATCCGGCACCATGAAATCCGGTACCACCGTGCCAGGTATGCACTCTCGCTGCTACGCCGCCATGCCAACCATGTCCGTAGAAACCGTGACCATAAACGCCACGATAGAACGGGGCAGCATATACGAATGCAGGTGAATAGAAACCCCAACCGAACGGGCTGTAGAGGAAGCCCGCGCCCGGCAAGAAGGCATACTGCGCCCACAACGGGTCCCAATACCAGCCAGGGCCGTACCAGCCGCCGTAGGCTGCCACGTTGCTGGCGACAGCTACGTTCGCCTGCGCCTCGGCTTCACTGCGAGCCTTGCTCCAGACATATAGAGGATCGCTCTGCGCAACCTGCTTATCGAAGCCGTGCGACTTCAGGTTTGAATCGGCAAGCACGATTTGGTCGCCTTTGTCGATTGTCTTCACGCGAGAGGCCTCAAGCACTTTCGCCTTGCCATCCAGCACTCTCACTAATTGTTGATTGGCATCGAACCAGTAAAGCCCGCGCTTTTCAATCTGCGTGGTGGCTCCATTCATATCGACCTGCATCAGCGTTCCCTTTACCAGGTCCGCCACTTCGATCATGGCTGAGCCATGAACCACCTGCAGTTGCAAGTTAGCCAGCCCCGCCGATTGCATCACCACTTCGCTGTTATGGCCGATCCGCAGAAATGCGCCTGGGGTGAGCAGCACTTCAACAAAGCCGGTCTGCGTATCAATCGCTTGATTAGGCTGCACAACCGTGTAACCGGCTGCGTTGGCGGCAAGCGGTTGACCGTTCAGCGTGGCTTGACCTTCGACATAGTTCAGAGTGCCAGGCACTCCCTCACGCTGTTGCGCGGGAGGCTGGCCATATCCGACGGCATTCGACGCCGGTCCGTAGTTTGGAGCCGGTGCGGACATGCTCGCTTGGGCCAAGCCCAACGTTGCCGTGACGAGCAAAACGGCCGTTACTTTCAGGCCATTCTTAAACTGTCCTTTCATTTTTCTTTCTCCTGCTGGTTAGACGTACCAAACCAACACCACGTCGCAGTGGAAAGGAAAAATGCTCTTTATTGTCTAGCAGTTACGGTGGTTTTCAACCGTATTGGTGGTTTTCGGCCAACCGGTGCGAGTTGCCCTTGTGGGCCGCGCTTCGGCGATTATTCGTAAGCGACCAGTGCGTTGAAGAGCAGCTTAAACGATTGATAACTCTGTGCCCTATATTGGGGCCGCATGCCATACAGCACCACGTGACCTTCTCCCACTTTTGCGTCCACGATGGCACTCTTGTTGGCGATCAGGTTAGGTCCAAGCAGCCAACCGGAAGCGAGAATATCAGAAGCCGGATAGGTGGCTATCGATTGCTGTGACGTCGTAAACGCCGGACTCTGCTCGCTCCAAATAGTAATGTGTTCGGGTAATCCGCGTGTTAGGGGGCTCGATAGATCGAGCTTCACGTTCAGTAGCGAGCCGGGCGAATAGAAATCGCCTGCCGATCCTGCTCCTGCATTCTGCCTTCCCCCGCCACCTCGCCCGCCGCGTCCTCCGCCCGCCGGACCGCCCAAACCCATTCCGCCGCCGCCGAATTCGTCGCCTCCATTGGCGACTCGTCCATTTATAATGTTCTTCGCTTCAGCGCCTAGGTCGTCAGCACAGAAGCTGGCCGCGTGGTTGAAACAAAGGACCGTGCCGCCGACACTCGCAAACTGTTTCACCGCTGCGATTCCGGTATCACCTAAGCCGCCGGTGTATTCATCCGGCATCGCGCCTTTGCGGTATCCGTGCAGAATGGCATTCTCGTTTTGATCCGGGAAGATAATGACGTCGAACTTGGACTTCAGATCGCCGGCCTTCAAATCCTGATCGCTAACATCCTTGTAGTTGAAGCCGAAGTTATCGAACAGCCATCGCGTCCAGCCCTCGTCCATGCTGGCAACCCAACTCTTGTAAAGTGCGATGCGCGGACTGGTAATTTTCTTCCAGCCGGCTCCTTGATCTGTAGTGGAAAAATCGCCGGTCTGCTCATTGCGCCACACGGGCTTTCCAGACTTCCAAAGAGCCGTGACTGTGTGCCAGGAGTCGGTGTCCGCTGCGCTATATGCCTTCGCCGGCGGAGCTTCGAACGGGAATGATTCTCGCGTGAGCTTTTCCGTAACGGGTTCGTCTACCGGATGTGCGTCCACGCCGAAAAGAAGCGGTAAGGTTTCCGCCGTCGTATCGTACGGACGCTTCGGCGGTCCGCCCGGATATAACAAATCGTTTGGATAATGTTGCCTTTCGAGCAGAGCCTTGGCCCAACTGCTGTATGGCTGCTGCATCAGGATGACGTGATCGCCGTTCGGAGCTTTGTTGATCTCTACCAGCCCATATGCGAGCGTTTCGAGCATGCGCCTTGTCGCACCCGGATCGCGCTGCTGCGCGGGAATAATCCAGGCATACGGTTTGGTGCGAGCTACCGCGCGCTGGCCGACTTTATAGAAGGCGCGCAGCATGTCCTCACGGTGAATTGCCGCATTGTAGAGGCAAGACTCAAACGCGAGAAGTTGATAGTCGATAATATCGCGCAGATGCCACGTGCCACCGGGCCAGGGCTCTAAATAGTTCCAACTTTTTTCCTGCGCGTTGTACCCGAGCGGATGCGTGCTGAGTTGGTCGAAGGAAATAGTGATGGGGGTAGCCAGCCGCGCGCTCGCCGATTCGGTCAGAATACGAAGACCGCCATGAAACGACTGGTAGTGCCGCGACGGCGTCCAAAAATCATAGGCCGCATGCACGGCAACGCCTGTTTTCCCGGCGGACGTGAGGTCAGTTGCCATGGAGATGCCGATCATGTTCATTTCCTGCGACAGAATCGGATCCACGTTGGGTTCGATCGGATCGAGCCACGGCGGGATAAAGATGCGCGAAGCGTCCGCTCCTTGCTGGTGCACGTCGTACACAATCTCCGGGTGCCAAGTGTTCTGGATGCCTATTGCGGCGCGTGTCTCCGGCTGCGAAAAAATGTACCAATCGCGATTGTTGTCATGACCGACATAATGCTGCCAGAGTTCGGGCGGCTGGCTGCCTTCGTATGGCGTGTTTAGCGTCTTGCGATACCAGCGCGTGACGATATCGACGCCATCCGGATTTAGCGACGGCACCAGAATCAGGATTGTGTTCTGCCGGATTGTCTGGAAACGCGGCGATTGGTCGGTCAGCATCTTATATGCAAATTCGACTGCGCTGTGCGTCGATGCGACTTCGGTCGCGTGAATCGAGCAGGTCATCATTATGATGTTTTTGCCTTGGGCAAACATCGGCTCGGCCTGCGCTGGCGTAGTTGTCCGCGGATCGGCCAGACGATGCTGAATCTCAAGATATTTGTTGAGTTGCCGGATGTTTTCAGGCGAACTGATGATCGCTTCAATGAACGGACGGCCTTCGACCGACTTGCCCACTTCCTTCACGCGAATCATAGAAGGCGCGGCTTTGTCCAGCTTGTAGAAATAAGAGACAACCTGGTCCCAATCGAGAAGAATTCGGTTAGCGCCGATGGGATGGCCGAAATGACTTTCAGGCGTGGGGATTGGCGCTGCGTTCAGCGCAGCGGCGAGCGCAAGCGCCGGTAATACAAAATGCAACATTTTCTGCATGGTTCTTAGGGCTTTAGCTCCTCTTTGGCGGGTCCGTAATAGATGCCATTAAAAATGAATTTGAACGTCGCGTGCGGCTGTCCGCGGAAAGCGACCTCGGGGGACATCAAGAAGATTTTTCCGGAACCGATTGTCGATTCGGCGACCGCGACGCTGCCTTTCAGATATTGTTGTCCCCATGCCCAGCCGCTGTGAAGCGGCGTTTCATTGGGATACCAGGCGACTGCCGACGTGCCCTTCAAGCTTGCGTCGGGATTGAGCTTGAACGACGGGCTGTTATCGAAGAACACATCGACCTTGTCGGGTATGCCGTAGGCCAGTGGGTTCGTATTGTCCACGGCAACGGTCAGTAACGATCCGGGAATGTAAAACTTCTCCGGTGGCAGAGGTGTTTCCTTTGCATCTTTCGTTCTCTCCGTAAGTGCATTCGAAATCGGCAGGTTGAGATAGCTCGCCAAAGAGGTAGAAGAGCCGATACCGATCACAGTTCCACCGCCTTCGATGAATTGCCGGATTTGCGGAATTGTCTTTTCGGGAGTTATGCGGCCCAGCCAACCGCGATATTCAGCAGGTATGTCTTCTGGCTTCGGCTGTCGCCCGAAAAACCCTTCGCCGCCGCCTCGGCCGCCTGCGCCTGGAGCGCGAATAGCACCGTCGGTGAACACCAGAACGTCGAAATTCTTCGCGAGGGCGCCGGAATCGATATCTTGCGGGTGAACCACCTGGAAAGGAAATTCAAATTGTTCGAAGATCCAGCGGGTCCAGCCGGACGGCATGAGACCGCCGTATTGATCATAGAGAGCGATGCGAACCGGCTTAAGCTTTAAATCCGCGCCGGTGGGACGCTTGGCCACTGCATAGACATTCATGCCCAATTCCTTCGCGGCCTTTTCGACTATCGGTCGCGCTGCCGCTGACGCCGGAATCCAAAGTGCGCCCGTACCAAGATCCTTACCCTCCAATTCGCCTGGAGAAGATTTCAGCCAGTACACGTCACATTTTTCTTTGAACAGCCGGTTTACGAGAATGAACGAATTGTTGTAGCGGTGGCTGACGATGTAGCCGGTGGGATGTGCCACGCCTGTGACGCTGCCGGGAGGCGGCTCCAAAAGCCCGTTCACCGGTTCAAATGGACCATCGAAACCATCCAGAATGCGGTCGAATTTTACTCCCATTTGGAACGCGAGTGTGTATCCTGTGGCGTCATAGGGCGGAATTGGAGGACCGCCGGGGTAGCGGAAATCGTTGGGATGGTCTTGGGGCTCAAACATATCGAGCACATGCGGCCGGAACGCTTGCGCGCATTTCACAATGTACGAGCCTTCCGGATAGGATTTGCCGTTTACTTCAAACTTTGCCGTGGCACGCTCCACAATCACGCCATTCTTGATCAGCGCATTCAGAAATTGGACCGTGGTTGGCAAGTCGGGCTGTGAATCGGCGGGCATGATGTAGCCGCGGGGGTCACGCAATACCGGATCGTGCAGAACAGTATCGTAGAGCTTTGCAGGTACGCCGCGCGCTCCACCAAATCCGGCCGCTCTCGGATTGCCGGCTTGCTCGTTACTGCTTCGTTCTTCCGCGGCCTTCGCCTCTAATGCCTCGATGCGATGCGGTGTAGTAGTCCAGCTATCTTTGCTGCCGCGCTCAATCGAGTTCTTACCCATCCGGTAGATATTGAACAGCAGTGTCTCGCGATAACGCGAAGCGAAATCGAGCACCGCGCGATTCGCGGTTAGCGAGTATTCGATGGATTGACGCAGATGCCATTTTTGCGGGGCAATGGGGAAGGGCAGGTCGCCGCGCGGTAATTGCGTCGCAGGAACCAGCGGAATATCCATTGGAGTCGGACTTCCAATGATCTCGGTTAGCAAACCGATAATGTTGTGGAAGTACGTTGTTGTTCGCAGGCCGCCGTTGTACCAGGTCGAGTAAGTCGCGGCGCTACGCATGCCCGCACCCGGTTTGTCTTCTGCCTCCATGCGCGCGTGCATCGCAGAGCCAACCTGGTCCAGTTCCATCATGATCAGCGGATCGAAATGATAGTTGAAAGGATCACGGAATGGCGGCATGAAGATCACCGCGCCCGGAGGCCCAGTCTGATGGTGGTTGTACATGATTTGTGGAAACCACTCGCGATATAGGATGCGATTGATGTTTGTGGATTCCGGCATGTTGCACATGAAGAAATCGCGATTATCGTCGTGGCCCACGTACTTGTGCCAAAGGCGCGGCAGGCCCGCATCCGAACGTTTTGTCGGATCGGGATTGCGCATGTACCAGTTCGCCACCAGTTCTTGTCCGTCCGGATTATCCTGAACGAACAAAATAATGTCGTCGTTCAAGAAACGCAGGGTCTCGGGATCTGTGCGGCTGACCATCTGGTAAACCATTTCGCTTAACGCTTGCGCGCATTCCACTTCGCTCGCATGCAGGCCGCCGTCGATCCAGATCACTGCTTTGCCTTCGTGAGCTAAGGCGCGCGCTTCGTCATCACTCAGGCCCTGCGCTAGCGCCAGCTTGCGCGAAATTTCTTTATAGTGATCCAACAGCTTCAAGTTTTCGGGCGATGTGACAATCGCCATCAATTGAGGGCGCCCTTCCGCCGTCTTCCCAATCTCGGTCAGCTTCATGCGGTCAGACTCCGACGCAAGTTTGTGCCAGTAGTCGCTCAATTGGGTGTAATTGGTGAGCTGGTAATCGTCGCCGAGGTTGAAGCCAAACTGTTCTTTAGGAGTCGTGATCTTCGGCGCGGTCTGGGCGATTGCCGACCAAGCCAAGAACAACGAAAACAGGGGCAAAATCATGACGCGGGTTAATCTCTGAATGGCAAGCATGAAAAGAGGCTTAGAAGAAAGGCTGTCGCAGAAATAGACAGGTTACACCCACATAGTGTTTTTCGGCCTGGTCGCACTAACGGCAAGCAGCCCCACCAATGCCGCGATCGCCGCTATGGCGAACCAATCGCCAATACGCGAGTACATGGTTGTGCCGGGACCGGCGGGCGCGGCGTAGACGAACATCACGTCCGGCGCGGAGAAACTCTTTCGCTCGGCGAGCACTCGACCATAGGCATCCGTTATATACAGCAATCCTTCCTGCGCCACGTGGATGACGGTAAATCCGTTTTCCACGCCGCGTAACGTCGCCATACGGCCGTGTAGATAGGCGTCGACGACAAAATCCCAAGCAGGCACCGCCAGGAATTGTATGTCCTGTCTTCCATACCGCCGTGACCAAGCGGGGAAGTCCAGATCTTTGCAGATCTCAACGCCGCATTTATGTCCGTCTATTGAAAAGAACGCCGGCTGCTCACCGACCAGATAACCTGTTTCTGGGCCGGGCAGCATGTGATGCTTGTCGTAAGTTAAAACGACGTGTCCGTCCGGTGCGAAAACGACAGCAATGTTGCGCGGTGGATGAATGCCTATGAAATTAAAGCCCGCAATCACCATTGCATGTGCCTCCCGAGCTGAATCGCTGAATATTGAGTAAACTTGTTTCTGATCGGCCGGCGTAACTCCCAGAAATTTTTCGGGTAAAACGACTAATTGCGCGCCCCGCGCAGCCAATCTCTCAATTCGATCGGAATACTCATTCGCCACCGACATCGCTCGCTGCGGATCTTGCGTCCGCCACGAGGCGCCCAGGCCCGCATCGGCTGTCACCATCCCCACGGTCAGCGCAGGGCCGCCGCCAGGGTGATCGCGGAGCCGCACGAGTCCAACAGCGAACACTGCAATCACGAATAGAATCGCGGGAGTCAGCGGAATGATTCGCTGTGTCGTCCACACGAGCGCCATGATCGAAGCAAACAGCATCACCGTAAACGAAATAGCCCAGATGCCGGTCACAGATGCGATCTGTAGAACGGGTAGAAAGTCGAGCTGCGAGTATCCGTAATTGAAGGCTGTCCCGTTCGATGTTAACGACGCAAACAGAAATTCGTAAATGATCCAGGCCGCGGGGAAAGTCCACACTGCTGCCCATTCCGGTAAACGCCTGGCTGAAAAGCGCGCCAGCGAAGCGCAAAGTTGAAATACACCTGCCAACAGAATCAGTTCTGTGATGACTACCCAAACCGGAGCGAATAGATGCAGATAACCAAATACGTGCGCTGTTCCCAGAAGGTAGGCGGCGAACGGTGTCCATCGGTATAGCCACCTTGAAGTTCTGAACGCCAGCGCCAAAACGGGAATTGGCGCTATCCAGGCGGCGAACCAAACATGGTTAAAGCCGGTACAGAAATAGAAAGCGATAGCTGAAACAGCGACAGCACACGCCGCTACCCACATTTATTTGGCCGGATTATCGGGATGCAGATAACCGGCCAGAAAGCGATACACTTCCTGGCGCGATTCGCGCGCCATCTTGGTATCTGTCCGATTGAAATAGTGGCCGCCTGGAGCGTTTTCGTAGACTTTGTATTCGAACTTTTTGCCCTCGGCTTTTAAAGCCTGGATCAGGTGCTCCACTTCGATGTAGTTCACATCCTCATCGTTCGTGTTTGTGTGAATCAGCAGTGGCGTCGCTAGATCCTTCACGTGCGTGATGGGTGAACGTTTCCGATATTCCTCGATATCTTCGCGAACGGTTTTGCCGATGTGATACGGCGCCGAATACAGCGCTTGATAACCGGCCGGTTCATAGCCCATGCGCATCACCAGATCGCTGACAGGAACGCCTGCATAGGCAACAGCGTATGTGCCGGGGTGCTCCATGATGTTCATCAGCGTGATGAATCCGCCGTGGCTCCAACCCATCATGCCTACCCGCTTTGAATCCAGAAAACTATAGCGCTCGAGCATCCATTGCGTGCTGTTGTACACGTCGTCAATTTCGCGTCCGCCGTAGTCGATCTGCTCATAGAAGCCTTGCCCATAACCGGTGCTGCCGCGATAATCGGCGGAGATGATGCTATAGCCCTGTTCCAGAAGTTCACGTATCACGTGCAAGTCGCTGGTGTCGAAATTCGAGTGCACTCCCTGATGCGCGAACGTAATCAACGGATGTTTACGCGAGCGATCCAGATTTTTGGGAATGAAGGTGTAGGCGTGAATGATCAGGGGGTTCGTTGCTCCCGGAGCCTTCAGATTACGAACGTGGGCGGGCGGGAGGCTAGTGTATTCGATCTTGTCTACATCGGCGATATCCGACAGACGAGTAAACCAAAGGACATCGTCAACGCGTTTGACTACCTGATCGAGACCGCTTTGGGAACCAAACTGTTGTTGTGCAGGTTGCGGCGGTGCACCTGCCGGAGCGCTCGTTGGTTGCTGTGTTTGCGCGAGAGCGAAGGAGCCGCACACCAAAAAAGGAAAAACGTACTTTCGTACGAGATTGCACATAAACCGTTAGCGTCCCACACCGATACGCGTATCGTCACCTGAATTTTTCACCGTCCAGTCTTTGCCGTTGTCCGATTCTTGTTGTTCGAAATGAATGTGATCTTTTCCGCTGAAGACGTTTATCGTTTGGTAAAAGGTAGTTTTGCCGCCTTGGTCCCATCGGCTCGAAAAGACCCAACGATTTCCGGAAATTTCTAAGTTGCCTCCACCTAGCGCGCGGCCCTGTAGATTCACGTTTTGGGTCACATAATGCCCCGGTTTGTCTGTGGGAATAAGAAGGAGCAGCGCGCTTATAGCGCCATTTACCGTCTGCTGGCAAGCGAAGAACTTACCGACAAGGGCGCATTGATTTTTCAATTCGTCTGGTTTTGCGCCGGCAGGTAAATCCTTACGAGTGACATGCCAGGATCCTTCGTATAAACGCAGCGGAGCATAAGCCGATTCTGCTGCCGGAGCCGCGGCCGTCAGGGGTAAATAGAGACCCAATACAGTCCAAATGAGAAGCCATCTGACTGGTTTCATAAGCGTGACCTCATTATCATTGAATCGAGCGCGGTATATGGCAACAAGCGCCTCCATCGACACCTCACTTTTGGTAGACACCCAAAGTGTCACCTTTCCGGCATTGCCGCTGGATTGCGGGGTGACGCTATTGAATGTGGAGGTTGCTTACGAAACGTACGGAACGCTCAACGACGACCGTTCCAATGCCATATTGGTGCTGCATGCCTTTTCCGGTGACGCGCACGCCGCCGGAATCAGCCGTGAATCCGGACAGCCCGGCTGGTGGTCGCAGATGGTTGGCCCTCGGTTGGCGTTCGACACAAACCGCTATTTTGTAATTTCATCTAACGTGCTGGGCGGATGCCGCGGCACTACGGGGCCCGGTTCCATCGATCCCGAAACGGGCCAACGATACGCCATGCACTTCCCCGTGATCACTATTGGCGATATGGTGCGGCTGCAAAAACTCCTCGTTGAGCATCTCGGCATTACGCGCTTACTGGCAGTTGCCGGCGGTTCCATGGGTGGGATGCAGGCCCTCGAATGGGCCGCTACTTATCCGGATTCCATTGCCGCTGCGATTCCCATTGCCGCCACCTCGCGCCATAGCCCACAACAAATTGCCTTCAACGAAGTGGGGCGGCAGGCGATTATGGCTGACCCCGATTGGAACGAAGGCAATTATTACGAAACAAAGCCACCCGCTCGCGGCTTGGCGGTCGCCCGCATGGTTGGCCACATCACGTACATGAGCGACGCTTCCATGCGTCAGAAATTCGGCCGCCGGTTGCGCGACAAGGACGCGTTCGGGTTCGATTTTTCCGTGGATTTTGAAGTCGAGAGCTACCTCCGGTATCGCGGCAGCCAATTCGTCAGCCGTTTCGATGCGAATTCGTATTTGTACATCACGAAGGCGATGGACTATTTCGATCTCTCCGCGGGCAGAGCGTCCTTAGCTTCGGCCTTCGACCGCACTGGTTCACGCTTCCTGGTGCTAAGTTTCACTTCCGACTGGCTCTATCCCACCTATCAATCACTTGAAACTACTAGCGCTCTTCGCAGCCGCGGCATTGATGTCGCTTTCAGCGAACTCTCTTCGACATATGGGCACGATGCTTTCTTAATCGAAACAAAAGAACAGAGCGAGATGGTTGCAGGCTTTCTCGACAGCGTGCAGCGCGAAGTGGATTCGTCTTCGAACCGGGGCAGCAGCCCAAGACGCACGGGTTCGCCTGCGAGAGAGATCGTCGACCGCGCCGATTACACCATGATCGGCGAAATGATAGAACCCGGCTCGCGGGTTCTCGATCTCGGCTGCGGGGGAGGCGAGCTACTGGGCTGGCTGCATGAATACAAGCAGGTGGCGGGGCAGGGCGTTGAAATCGATCCCGATAACGTCAGGCGCGCTATCGCACGAGGTGTCTCGGTGTACCAAAGTGACATCGAGCGGGGCTTAGCGGACTATCCTGACCAAACTTTCGACTTCGCGATTTTGAGCCAGACCCTGCAGGAAATGCGCTATCCGCTGCGAGTCTTGCGAGAAATGCTGCGCGTGGGGCGCCATGCGATTGTGGCGTTTCCTAACTTTGGACATTGGACGACGCGCTTGGCCCATCTTGTTAGCGGGCGATCGCCGAAAACGCGTCTCTTCCCGTACGACTGGTATGAATCCCCTAACATTCATTTCCTGACGGTGCATGATTTCATTTCGTTGTGCAGAGATCAGAATTGGATTATTGAGCGACAGATCTTTGTTCGGGGCAACCGCAAAGCCAATTTCGCACCGAATCTGCTCGCGGAAGTCGCGGTGTTTTCCCTGCGCGCCGGTGGGTAATTGCGAGTCTACTTGACACGAAAGGATTTTCTTTGGCGTCCTCAGTCGACGAATTTGTCCAACAAAACGAAAAGCGTTTCTTAGACGAGCTTTTTGAGCTGCTTCGTATCCCGAGCGTCAGCACTCTTCCAGAACACAAGCAGGATACGGCGCGCGCCGCACAATTCGTTGCGTCCAGTTTGCAGCGCGCCGGGCTTGAAAATGTGGAGGTCATTCGGACCGCCAATCATCCGCTTGTGTACGCTGATTGGCTGCACGCGCCCGGCAAACCGACTGTTATTTGCTACGGCCACTACGACGTTCAACCGCCTGATCCGCTGGATCTTTGGCAGTCGCCGCCCTTCGAGCCCACGGTACGCAATGGAAACATCTATGCGCGCGGCGCTTGCGACGACAAAGGGCAGATGTACATGCACGTGAAGGCCATTGAAGCCTTGCGCTCCGTCAACGGCGGAAGCTTGCCCGTCAATGTCAAATTCCTGGTCGAAGGAGAAGAGGAAGTAGGCGGCGAGTCCATTTCCGAGTACGTTCCTACGCACAAAGAAAAACTAAAGGCCGATGTCGCGTTGGTCTCGGACACGGAACTTTTTGCTGATGGTGTACCGACGCTCTGTGTTGGTTTGCGCGGCCTGATTTACACAGAAATTGAGGCGCAAGGACCGGCCCGAGATTTGCACTCGGGAATGTTCGGCGGCGCCGCGCCGAACGCAGTCTACGGTTTGATTGAGCTACTTGCGAAAGCTAAAGACGCAGATGGCCGCATCTTGATTCCTGGCATGTACGACGATGTGGCAGCGCCGGATCAGAGCGAAATAGAAAGCTGGAACGGACTGCCTTTTTCCGAAAGTGAGTTCCTGAAACACGAAGTAGGCGCGACGACCCTGACCGGCGAGCCCGATCAGAGCGTTCTTTCGCGCATCTGGGCTCGTCCTACGTTTGAAGTGCATGGCATCGCAGGCGGCTTCACAGGCACAGGGGCCAAAACGGTCATTCCCGCGAAGGCCGTTGCCAAAGTGAGCATGCGGCTGGTGCCAAACCAAGCGCCTGAAAAAATCGTGGCTGCTTTTAAACAGTGGGTACAGCAAAACACACCGAAAGGCATTCAAATATCAGTCCGCGTTCTTAGCGCGAATCCAGCCATTTCTGTTAACCCGCAACATCCGGCCATCGATACCGCCGCGAAGGCGTTCAGTGATGTTATGGGTAAATCGACGGTCTTCATTCGCGCAGGCGGTTCCATACCAATCGTGGGCGAGTTTGCGCAACATCTCGGAATACCCACAGTACTTATGGGGTTCGGCCTCCCTGACGATGGCCTGCATTCTCCCAATGAAAAATACCGGATCTCCAATTACTATTTGGGCATCAGGACGATCGCTCATTTTCTTGACGAGTTTGGCAAGTCTAATTAAACAGCGGCGTTGCTGTTGATGCTTTCCTATCCCACATCAAGCGTTTGCTGGCGACTCCGCATGCTAAAATTCTTGCTTGATGCTGCAAGACCTTGCTCTTGCGCTGCGTCTTCAGGCGCTTGATCGCAAGATTGTGAGTCTCGAAACGGAAATCGCGACTCTCCCAAGACACATCGCGGAAATCGAAAAAAAACTGGAAACTCACACGCGTAAGCTTGAGGGCGACCGCGCGGCGTTGATTGCTAATCAACGTGAGCGAAAAAAACTCGAGGGCGATATCCAGGCGCAAGAGCAGAAGATCTCAAAACTGAGAGATCAGACGCTGCAAGCCAAAACCAACGAACAATACCGCGCATTCCAAAACGAAATCTCTTACGCCGAAGGCGAAATCCGGAAGGCTGAAGATCGCATTCTCGATCTTATGGAGCAGTCGGAGCCGCTTGAGAAGAATATGAAAGCGGCCGAGTCCGAACTGAAAATCGAGCAACAACAAATTGAAGCGGAAAAGAAGACGGCGCGCGAACGTACAGCCACTGACAAGCGCGAGTTGCAGGAGGCGAACACGGAACGTCAATCGGTTGTAGCCCAAATCACGCCCGCGTTTTACAAAGAGTACGAACGGATTCGAAAGAAAACTCGTAACCACCCTATCGCCGATGCCACAGAAGGCCGTTGCGACGCTTGTCAGATCGGTTTGCGGCCCCAGTTTTTTCAAGATCTTCGACGCGGAGATAAGGTGATGTTTTGTGAAAGCTGTGGGCGCATTCTCACCTACAATCCTGTGGTGGATGCGTCATCCGACGTTGCCGCTTCGCAGCAGACTGCGTGAAGCGCGCATCGCCACGTCTGAAAATTAATTTTCAATAAATTTTGTGTAGTCGGTTTGATATCTTCGGTTCTTTAACCAGCCGAGTCGCTGGTCTGGAGGCAATCGTATGAGGGTCTTCGACAGTTCCGACATTCGGAATGTCGCTTTGATTGGGCATGGACATTGCGGCAAGACGTCGCTATCGTCGGCAGCCCTGGCTATCGCCGGCGCAACGGACAGGCACCTCAAGGTCGATGAAGGCAACACCATAACGGATTTCGACGAAGAAGAAGTCGCCCGAAAGCTGAGCATCACTTCGGCGCTTGCGGCTTTCCCATGGCAGAAGAACAAGGTGAACCTCATCGATACGCCCGGGTACAACATTTTTCTGAATGACACCCGGTCAACCATGCTCGCAGCCGATGCCGCTTTGCTGCTGCTCGACGGCGTCGCAGGCGTGGAGGTAAGCACAGAAAAGGTTTGGAGCTTCGCCGAAGAATTCCAGTTGCCCTGCGCTTTGGTGATCAACAAGCTAGACCGGGAGCGCTCGTCCTTTCAGCGCGTCGTTGACAACGTTCATGAAGTATTTGGCAGGGCAGCGGTGCCCGTGTTTCTGCCGATCGGCTCTGAGAAAAACTTCAGCGGTGTCGTCGATCTTGTTCGGATGCGCAGCTTCGCGTACAAGCCAGGCGGCGACGGCAAGGGAAAGGAAGGCGATATTTCGGCCGGGCAAAAGGATGAGGCGGATGCCGCGCACGAAGCGCTTGTCGAGATGATCGCTGAGGGCAACGACGAATTGATGGAGGAGTTCTTCTCCACCGGTACGCTGCCCGTTGAACACATTGTTAGCGGATTAAGAGATGCTGTGCGTGACCGCAGAATCTTTCCGATTCTATGTGCTTCGGCATTACAAAATATCGGCTGCGACGCCATCCTGAATTTCTTGACGGAGATCATGCCGTCGCCGCTTGAACGGCCGGCAGTTCCGGCCACGCAAAACGGTCAGGAGACCACCAAGAAAATTGACCAGAAGGACGCGCCCTCTATATTCGTTTTCAAGACGGCGGCAGATCCGTTCGCCGGCCGTGTAACGTATTTCAAAGTGATGTCGGGAGCGGTGAAGGATGATGCGCACCTCACCAATATGCGTTCGAACGTCAATGAGCGTCTTGCACATATTGCAACGCCATTCGGTAAAACGATGCAGCCAATTACCGAGCTTCGCGCGGGCGACATCGGCGCCGTAGCCAAGCTTAAGGAAACGTTGACTGGCGACACGCTTTGCGAAAAGACAAATTGCGTGGTCATACGCGATGTCGATGTGCCGGAACCTTCAATTGCGTATGCAATTTCGGCCAAAACTCGCAATGACGAAGATCGTTTGAGTACGGCGCTCGCCAAAATTTTAGAAGAAGACCGCTCCTTACGTTTCTATCGCGACCCGCAGACCAAGGAATTTCTTCTGGCCGGTAATGGTCAGCAGCATGTTGAAGTTGTGGTCAGCCGGTTGAAGCGGCGCTATGGCGTTGAAGTGGAGTTGAAATCGCCGAAAATTCCCTATCGCGAAACGGTGCGCGGCAGCGCCAGTGTGCAAGGCCGCCACAAGAAACAGACTGGCGGACACGGACAATTTGGCGACTGCTGGATCAAGCTGGAGCCGCTGAATCGCGGTGAGAAGTTCCAGTTTGTGAACGACATCTTCGGCGGCGCAATTCCAAAGCAATTTATTCCCGCAGTCGAGAAGGGAATTGTCGAAGCCGCCGAACAGGGATTCGTGGCTGGCTATCCCGTCACCGATTTTCGCGTGACTTTATACGACGGCTCCTATCACGACGTCGACTCGTCTGAAATGGCGTTCAAACTGGCGGGTCGCAAAGCGTTCCGCGCCGCCATGCAGCAGGCCAAGCCCGCTCTGCTGGAACCCATCATGAAGGTGGAAGTGGAGACGCCGACGGAATTCGCCGGTGACCTGATGAGCGATTTTAATGGCCGGCGTGGCCGTATTTCCGGCATGGACTTGAAAGGGAACATGCAAACCATTCGCGCCCAAGTGCCAATGTCAGAAATGCTCAGCTATCAGAACGATCTCATTTCAAAGACACAGGGCCGCGCGTCCTTCCACATGGAATTCGATCACTATGACTATGTGCCTGCGCCGCAAGCCGAGAAGATTATTGCGGCGGCCAAGGCGCACATGCACGTCGAAGAGGAAGAGTAGCCGCCGCTACTCAATTACGTCGCAAAAATTGAAATGCGATCTCGCGGCCATAGCCAGCTTTGAATGCCAGTGAAATCCAAAGTAAGGCAAATGATTCCAGGACACGCGCCTGCGTGATCGGCCCCGCATCTAACGGTTCTAAACCCAATTCGGAAATCAGGCTCGTAACAGTTTGCTTTGCGCCTTTGTCGTCGCCGCAGTAAAGAAGTACAGGGCGAGCATTTGAGAACGCTGGGTTCTCCATAATATTGTTTCCCACCGTGTTGAAAGCCTTCACCACCTTCGCGCCCGCCGCCCATTGCGCTACCTTCTCTCCAGCCGAAGTATTTGGCTCCAGCGCCAAGCCCGAAAGATCGGGCAAAATGGGGTTAGTTGCGTCAATCAGGAGTTTGCCGGCGAGATCGCCCGCGCTTTTCAACGCCTGCTCAGTCGCATTCCACGGCGTTGCCAGCAGCAGTATGTCGCTTTGCTCTACCGCATCGGTAGTCGATCCAGCTTTCGCGTTGAAACCGGCCGCTTGCACCAGCTCTTGCATTTCCCTCGATTGGGGATGGCGCGAAGAGAACACGACTGCGTGCCCGTTTCTTGCCCAGCGCTTTCCCAGTGTTCCACCTACATTCCCAGATCCAATGATTCCAATTTTCATGAGAGGCTCCTATATTCAACCAACTAGATAGCTCACCAGCTCCGCGTCCCAGCCGAGTGCATGTGAAAGGGCGCTTTGTGGCGCTCGCGCCGCTCCAGGTCCGTATCCATGCGGCGCCGCTCTATGAGATGACATGCGGTCCGGAAAATGTGCACCTCTGGACTTACATGAGCGATGGTCCGTTTACGGATTTTGCGCAATTTCAGTTGCACTTACAAAAAAAGGCTGCGTCCGAGGATCCACTATTTTTCGCAATCATCGATTTGGCCGATGGGAAAGCCAAAGGTTACGCGTCCTACTTGCGCATTGAGCCCGTTCATCGTTGCATTGAAGTCGGGCATATTGTCTACAGTTCTGCTTTGCAACGGACTGTGGCGGCAACGGAAGCCATGTACCTCATGGCGCGATATGTGTTCGAGGAGTTAGGGTATCGCCGCTACGAATGGAAGTGCAATGCTTTAAACGAAGCCTCGCGGCGCGCGGCGCGGCGTTTAGGGTTTCAATTCGAAGGTATTTTTCGACAGCACATGATTGTGAAGGGTCGCAATCGCGATACGGCTTGGTTTTCCATGCTCGATTGCGAATGGCCTGAACGCAAACGAAATCTCGAAGAGTGGCTGTCGCCGGCGAATTTCGATGAATCGTGGCGGCAAAGAATATCGTTATCCAGCTTGAACGCTGTCGCTAGTTCGTCGCGAACGCCGCAACCTTGAGCAGTTCCTCGGGATGTTGGATGAGCAGGTCAGGAGGAATGGCGGTGAAGGCTTCCGGTTGAAAACCCCAGGCGACCCCGCAACTGCGGATGCCGGCGTTTCGCGCGGTCTGAATGTCGACGCCGCTATCACCCACTAAAATCGCATCCCCCGCTGCTACGTTTGCATCTGCCAGCAAAGTAGTGATGCCAATTGGATCCGGCTTTTTGGCGGAGAAGCTGTCGCCGCCGTATATGCGATGAAAGAGCGGCGCAACACCTAGAGCAGCCAAGATATCGCGGCTGATGCGAACAGGTTTGTTCGTCAGAATACTGAGCATGTGGCCTTGGGCGGAAAGCTGTTCAACGGCTTCGCGGACTCCCGGATAGAAGCGCGTGTGCTCAAGCGCATGAACACGGTAATACCGCAAAAAATACGACAGCGCTTCGTCAAGAAGCGACTGCGATGCGCCTTCTCCCATCGCCCTTTTTACCAGAACGGCCGCGCCATTCCCAACGAAAGAATAGATGAGCGCAGGATCGAGGGGCGAAAGCCCGAAATGTGTGCGGGTCGCGTTCATCGAAATCGCCAGATCCTGAGCGGAATCGATTAGCGTGCCGTCTAGGTCAAAAATAATGAGCAATCTCTATTTTCCGCTGGCCATCGTGCCGAACCACATCAAGCAGTTTGCGCGTGCTTGTTGGGTGGGTTGCCCCAATGCTGCCTTAAGTTCTGCATCTGTTGGTCGAATGAATCTTTGAGCGTGCGTGGCGCAAGATCTACAAGCCATCCGGCAATGCTGCTGATGTAGGGAACTACCACGGAACGTTCAAGCATCTCGGGAGTCGGCGAAGGCGCGAATGCTACCAAAACGTCGACCAATGCGGCGATCAACAGAACGCCTCGAAAAAATCCGGCCGCTCCGCCGAGCAGACGGTTGAACCAGGACAGCCCGACCCATGCGAATAGCTTCGACAGCACAGCGGCAATTAAGGAACCGAGAATCAACACGCCGAGAAAAATAACAAAAAATCCGACGAAGTTCGCGACGGTTGTATCTGAGATCCAGGGAGTTAGCTTGATCGCAACCAGGCGGTAAAACCAGAAGCCCCCAAGGAACGCGGCGATGACCGCGACGAAACCGACCACGACGCGAGCCAGTCCTGAGCGAAGGCCGGCGGCAACCGACCAAAGCACGACCAAGATAAGCGCAATGTCAACCCAAGTAACCCCGTTCATTAGCTTTAAGTAGTGGTCGCCGGTTGGTGTAAATCGCGTCCTGTTACGCGTGAGTAAGCTTCTTCGTACTTCTCAGTCGTTTTCCGAATCACTTCGTCGGGCAGCGCGGGGGCGGGAGACTGTTTATTCCAAGGCAGCGTCTCCAGGTAGTCTCGAACGTACTGTTTATCGAAAGAGAACTGAGGACCGCCGGGCTTGTATGTATCTGCCGGCCAATAGCGCGAAGAATCGGGCGTAAGCACCTCATCCGCTAACACAAGGTCCCCTTCCACGAAACCAAACTCAAACTTAGTATCGGCCAGAATAATGCCATGTGCCAAAGCGTGCGCCGATGCGCGCGCATAAATGTCCAAGGTCAGATCGCGCAATTTCCCAGCAAGGTCCACGCCGAATTTTTGCGCTACATGCTGAAACGAGACGTTTACGTCGTGTCCGGATTGCGCTTTGGTGGCCGGAGTAAATATCGGTTCAGGAAGCCGGTCGCCATCGCGCAGCCCTGCCGGTAGAGGAATTCCGCACACTTTCCCGGTCTTCTGATAATCCTTCCATCCGGAGCCCGCTAAGTAACCGCGAGCGACACACTCTACCGGAACCATGTCGGCGATCTTCACCAGCATGGAACGGCCCTCGAGTCTTTTGCGATATGGGCGAAGTTTCCAAGGGTACTGATTGAAGTCAGCGGTTTGTAGATGATTTGGCACGACGTCTTTCAAGAAATCGAACCAAAAGAGCGACATCTGGGTCAGGATGCGCCCTTTGCATGGGATGCCGCTGCCTAATATGCAATCAAAAGCCGAGATGCGGTCGGTCGCAACAAACAGCAAAAAATTGTCACATTCGTAGACGTCGCGCACTTTGCCGCGGGTGCGCAACGTCAGCGGTAGCTTTGAGTCAAGCAATACCCGGTCTTTGCACATGCTCTTTTTCCTGAGTATCCCAGAGCGGAAAAAAAGCCACGGAACCCCGGAAGAAATTCCTCAAGCGGAGGCGCCTGCGCTTGTAAATTATTGAAATGTCGTTTATGGTTTAGCGCTTGCTCACAGTTATCGCGGAAGGACGTTCAATATGAATTCCGATCAATTCGAAGGCAAATGGAAGCAACTCAAAGGTTCCGTAAAACAGCGTTGGGGCAAGTTAACCGATGACGATGTGACAATGCTCAGTGGCAAGAAAGATGAACTTGTTGGTAAGTTGCAAGAGCGCTACGGTATTACCCGCGAACAAGCCATGAAAGAAGCTGACGAATGGGCCGCGGCGGCCAACGCCGACCTCGATGCGACAAAGACCCATGCTGCGGCTGGATCTAAATACTAGTAGATTTTCCGATTAGCGACTACTACTGCCATTTGCGGCTCGGAACGGTTTGGCCGGTCCGAGCCGCTTTTTATTTGCCCCACTTTCTAGAGTGCACGCAAACTCACGACTTTTGTGGTTCTTCGGTTTTGGCGTTGTGTTGTGGGGTGCCTCTGAGCAATCCAATAACTGGCGTGCCTACGGCGGTGATCCCACCGATATTCGCTATTCCAGTCTGAAGCAAATCAATCGATCAAATGTTGGCCAATTGAAAGTAGCGTGGACCTACAACACCATGGACGGGCCCGGCGCAACCCAGACCGAACCGATCATGGTGGATGCTGTTCTATACGGTGTGACGCGATTAGCTTGGAAGAGATTCTGGGAAGCGGAGTTGCTGCGCGGACGCCAGCTATATGCAGACGGGATGGCACTCGGCATGCTTCCCTGCGTTTTCGAAAGCGTTGGTACCCGGAATACCCGGTCATGGTTCGGCAACTCGACGAGCGCCATCTGCCGGACCTTCTGGTCTTTTATAGCTTCCCCAAAGCGCTCTGGAAAAAGCTGCGCACCCACCACCGATCTTATTGAGCGGGTTTTTGTGGAGGTGCGGCGCCGCACCCGGGCGGCCCATGGTTTGTTTCGCCAACTTGGCCAGCGTCGACCGCATCATCTACTTCATTTTTGAGCGCTTTAATTTAGAATCGCGTAACCGCACCCTCCGCGTCTTTACACAAGCCGCTTGACATCACGGCTGCTCTCCAGTTGCTGCTCTCCAGTTGCTTGACAATCACTAGCTACTATCGATAACGTACTTGCGGCAAAGGTGGTTCTACATGAACTTTCTGAAGCGGCGAAACTTCATGACTGGTGCGACGGGGCTCGCTGCGGGGTTCTTCGCCTCGCAGCAGGGAACGTCTGCTGGCCAGCTTCAACGGCTAAACATGCAGCGAACATCCATGCTGTTCGACGACCCATCTAAGGGCGGCGTGTTCATACGCCTCATTGCGACCGACAACCACGCAGTTACCCTCTTTAGACATGGCGATATGAATAGTAAGCAGTTTGGAGTTGCTGCATACACGTTCGAGGGATTCCAGCTTTGGCAGCATCAGCTCCCTGCCGCCTTCACGTATGCCGCTGTCGGTACCGCCTCAGCGGGAAAAACTATCTTGTTGCCTGCCGGGAATCTACGCTTGCCGACCGGAAGGATGCTGCCAGCTTGTCTACTGGCTTAGATCCCATGACAGGGCGTAGCGAAGTTGTCCAGAACCTCCCAATACCAGGTCCGAAAGGTGGATTCTTTTTTGCAGGGGATGGGAATTTAATCGCGGTCGAAGATGGATCTTTGCAGTTCTGGACTTTCAACGGGCGGGCCCTATCCCCGGGCTGGTCGCTACCGTTCATGAGCCCTACGCCGTCACTTTTAAACGCCGAGAGGATTCAACCAGGCGTGCTCGCCTGATTCCAGGAGACGGCACTCGCATTGAAGTCGTGTCGCTCTCGGCCCCTGGAATAGTCGAGCAAGAAATAACATCACAGAAATTTATCAGGCCACAGCTGCCGCAAAATCATACCGTTTGCGAACGGGTGTATCCGACGCCGTCGCGTTGCCCCAATTACCTATAACCGGCACCGATGGCAATGGAACTATTTACGGACTTATCTATCCAATCGTGAAAGACCAACCGGCGTTAATGATCGCTATATCCGGTCTCGGGCTAACGCTCAGTGTAAAGCAGTATGAACTGCCTTCTGGGATGGTGCCGCGCAGAATACTGAGTTACGAATCGGAGATTGGCATCGTCCGTCGTGGCGGGGATTGTGTGTGGTTTGCCACGTGATTTGTATTGAGGTTTGTCCCACGATTGTCTGGGTCGACTATGATGTCGAGCAAAATTCTTCGGTAACAGAGGGATATTCACGTTGACGCGCACAAAACATTTGCTGCTACGAACCCGCCGCTCCTTCGCAAAGGTTCGCTCTGCGAACACTTATCGCAGCGGGATTCTCACCCACTTGGCCCATCGCCCAGGGTGGCAGTTGCGATGGGCAGGCAGGATGTCCTAACACCTTTCTTGGTTGCATTCAACTTGGGATAGACGATCCTTTCCAATGCGCTACAGGACAGTTTATCCTCGGTTGCCCGGACACTGGCAGCTTCTTTGGCGGAGATTGCGGCATCTCTACCTGCGGTGATCTATGCTTCGTCGTCGGTGATGATCCACCCGACTCCTCCTATTCCTGTTCGACCTGCTTTGCTTGTAATGCAAGTGGCGTGGCAGAGTGCTACGGGGATGCTGTCTATTTCAACGTGAATTACTGCTGCAGGGACACATGTTGCTGCCCGCCTATTCCGTGTTGAGGCGACATGGTATGCATCCCTCGCTGTAGACTCCGAACCCAGAGGGAGACGGTAAAATGATCATTTGTCACGTAATACTCGGAGCATTATTTTTGCTTTCGGGAGTTGGCAAGTTAAGAGCTAGGCGTCAGTTTCAAAGCGGTGCTACGGTCCTATGACATCCCTAACATAGGACCGCTGCGTAGTATTGTTGCGGCGGCGGTTATCACGGTAGAGCTAATTCTTGGCCCGTGGTTGATATGCAGTTGGTACTACCCGCGGTTGTCTGCGCTGTTGTCAGTTGCGACACTTGGCGCGTTTTTGGGAATAACAACGATTGCACTTGCCATGACTCGACCCAAAGGGAATTGTGGCTGTATGTTGCCTATCCTAAGCGGTGCACTCGGGTGGCATATACCAGCACGAAATCTGGCATTGATGGGCCTCGCCGTGAACTTTCTGATACCAGGACACCCGGTTGCGATCCTCGCGATTAGCACGATCCTGTTCCTAACCTCTATAGCATTGGTCGATCTGAATAAGATCCCGGCAAGAGCGAGCCCCTGATCGCGCATTCGCGCTAAATGGCGCCCAAATCGATCTCCATTCAATCCCTGGTGGACGAGTCAGTGCACGTGCGCCGTCCACGGCGGAGCCGTTGCGGGGAACTGGTGTAGGGGGACATATCCGATCACGACTTGCTGGAAGGGCTCGTTGAGCGATTTACCTGATCTCAATGATTGGGCATCCGCTTGGGCGCGACCGCCCGCGGACCCATTCACACTAACACGCACTTTAAATCCCAGCACGTAATGGAACCAATTCTTACTTTGCTGGAAAAGGGGACATTTCAACCTCGCCTTGACAACAGTCAGGTGAAGTTACACAAAATGCTTGACGCTACCCGAGCGGCTTTTTATTTGCCACACTTTCAGAGTGCCCGCAAACCTGCGATTTTTTTTGTTGTTCATTCTTAGTGTCCTGTTGTGGGGCACCTCTGACCAATCTGATAACCGCGATTGGCGTGCCTATGGCGGTGGTCCCACTGATATTCGCTATTCCAGTCTGAAGCAAATCCATCGATCAAATGTTAGCCAATTGAAAGTAGCGTGGACCTACAACACCATGGACGGGCCCGGTGCAACCCAGACCGAACCGATCATGGTGAATGGTGTTCTATACGGCGTCACACCCAAGCATCGAATCATCGCTCTAGACGCCGCGACGGGCAATCTGCTGTGGAAGTTTGATTCGGGAATCACCGGGCGCGGACCAAATCGAGGCGTTGTTTATTGGGCATCGGGTGAAAATCGGCGAATTTTCGGCGCCGTGCAAAGTTACCTTTACGCGCTTGATGCGCGCACAGGGCAGCCCATCAAAAGCTTCGGCCGCGATGGTCGTATCGACCTACGAGAAGGCCTGGGGCGCGATCCCACGAAGCAGTCCATCGTGCTCACGAGTCCTGGCATTATTTATCAAGACCTGATTATCGTCGGCGATCGGACGCCAGAGTCGCTGCCTGCGCCACCCGGAGACATACGAGCCTATGACGTGCGAAGCGGCGCCATTCGTTGGGTGTTTCATACCATCCCGCATCCTGGCGAATACGGCTACGACACGTGGCCGAAGGATGCATGGACTTACACCGGCGCGGCGAATAATTGGTCTGGCATGGCGCTCGACGTGAAGCGCGGGATTGTCTATGTCCCTACCGGCTCGGCGGCATCCGATTTCTATGGAGCGGACAGGATCGGTAATGACTTATTCGCGAACTGCCTTTTGGCTCTGGATGCCCGCTCTGGAAAACGCATTTGGCACTTTCAAGCCGTGCATCACGATCTTTGGGATCGCGATTTTCCTTCGCCGCCCAGTTTGATCACAGTGACACGTAACGGCCGGCGCATTGACGCGGTGGCGCAAACAACTAAGCAGGGATGGGTTTATCTTTTCGATCGGACCAGCGGCAAACCCCTGTTTCCGATTGAATACAAAAAGTATCCGCCGAGTACGACGCCGGGCGAAGTGGCGGCTGAAACACAGCCCCTCCCTACGATGCCGAAGCCCTACGCGCGCCAGTTGCTCAGCGAAGACCTATTGACCAACAGAACTCCGGAAGCTCATCAGTGGGCTGTCGAGCAATTTCGAACCTTTCGAAGCGGCGGCCAGTTTGTGCCTTTCACCGTTGGCAAAGAAACCGTCATCTTCCCGGGATTTGATGGCGGAGCCGAATGGGGAGGGCCCGCCTTTGACCCGGAAACGGGACTTCTGTACGTCAACGCAAACGATCTGGCTTGGACCGGAAGCCTGATAGAGAATAGGGGCGGCAACTCAGGCAAGCGGGTGTACTTGAGTAGTTGCGGCGGTTGTCATGGGGAACATCTGGCGGGAGCGCCGCCGCAGATCCCGTCTCTTGTGAATATTGGCGCGAAGTTGAACGCCGAGAAAATTAGCGCGCTGATTCGTCAAGGCGCCGGACGAATGCCGTCGTTCCCGAATCTCAGCCAGCCGGAGGTGGACGCGATCATCGATTTCCTCTTAAGAGGTGAAGATAAGGAACTTCAAAACCTAGATGCTTCAACGAATAACGCGAAATATCAATTCGGCGGTTATCACCGGTTTCTCGATCCGGACGGTTATCCGGCTGTCGCACCGCCTTGGGGAACTTTGAACGCAATCAACTTGAATACCGGGCAATATGCCTGGAAGATTCCGTTTGGAGAGTATCCGGAGCTTGCAGAGAAAGGTATAAAAGACACCGGGACAGAAAACTACGGCGGTCCGATTGTCACTGCGGGCGGGCTTGTTTTTATCGGCGCCACGAATTTTGACCGGAAATTTCACGCTTTCGACAAAGATACAGGCAAATTGCTATGGGAGACGACCTTACCGTTAGCCGGTAACGCCACGCCCATGACTTACATGCTGAACGGGCGTCAATATGTGGTGATCTACGCGACCGGAGGATACGGTCGAAAAGGGCTGGATTCCGGACGAGCCGGATTGAGCACCGTCGAAAACACGAGTGGCGTGTATGTCGCGTTCGCGCTTCCCTAGGCAGACGTAGCCGCTAAACTGAAGCCATGGCGCCTGACCTTCGCTTCGCAATCTGTAACGAAGTTTTTGGCCGCATGCCCTTCGATCGTGTCTGCAAGCAGGTGGCGGCACTGGGCTATCAAGGCCTTGAAATTGCGCCGTTTACGCTGAGTGACGATCCGGGCGTGTTTGACATGGAAGCGCGTGAGCAGACGCGTGAAACTCTACGCGATCATGGGTTGGCCTTTGTAGGGCTGCACTGGTTGCTAGCGGCGCCAAACGGCTTGCATGCAACTACCAGAGATGAATCTCTCCGGCGCCGCACCTGGGATTATGTGCACCATTTCATCGATCTGTGTGCCGATTTGACCTTAGATGACGACGAAGAGAAGGGCGTCATCGTATTCGGCTCCCCAAAACAGCGGTCCTCTCGGGATGGTATGTCGGCTAAGGAGGCGAGTGATGTCTTTGTTCATGAATTGGCTCACACTGCTCCACACGCAGAAAGCCGTGGCGTGAAGATTCTGGTTGAAGCTCTTCCGTCGAACCAGTCGGACATTGTGAACACGCTCGCGGATGCGGTCTGCATTGTCAAACAGATCGGCAGTCCGGCGGTACAAACCATGTTCGATGTTCATAAC
>DASREJ010000095.1:0-10982 GCA_035652115.1 Bryobacteraceae bacterium | reverse complement strand
GAAGGTCCGCAATGGTTTGAGCGGCTTCACTCGCGCCAGCCAAATCTGATGAAGGTGATACTGACGCCGGCTGCAGCATAGCGGCTAAACCTCAATGCGCAGTTTCTTTTTCGAGCGCGGCTAACAAGTCGGGGTCGCCCTGACGCAGGCGCTCTACGGATTGTTCGGACAGCGCAAAACCACGTGCTATACCGATGTCTTTTCGCGTTAGTGCGATTGCGCGCTTGGTGCACAGATCCGAAGTCAGCTCGGCTCCCGTTGTAAGACGCTTGAGCAGTTCTGCGATATCGATGGGGAGAGTGAAAACGCCCCAATCACGGCTCGAAAGAACGGCGTCTCTGTAAGCGTCGTCGGCCTGGGCCATGAATCCGATGCGGATTCGCTCATAGAGAATGACGCCGCGAAGTAAATCACGCTGCCACTTATGAAGCTGGTTGTCGCTTTCGAGCCAGCGCAGTATATACGGAACGAGCGTAGCTCGCAGGCTGACTGCGGAATGAAAATCCGCTCGTGATACCGGGCCTTGTTCCTCAAGGGCTTTGTAGTAAGAGTCTACGAGCTTATTGCCATAGATTCTTCCCAGTACCGCGGTCGTCACTGGAAGCATGGTGAGCGCATTGGCAAAGAAAAGCTCCAATTGCGCTAACTGGACGGGCGATCCGGCCGTTGTCTCGGGCGTGAAGTAACCAATGAAAAACTTCGGATCGGCTTGTATCGTCTCGATATCGGTGTCGAGTATTGTGTCGGATGGATATTCGAGGCGCAGCGCGTCGATATCGAACGAAGATTTCAAATCGAGCGCGGCCAGCGGCGCCGGCGGCCACCGGCGCAGACGATGAACTTGCACAGGCTCGGCGCCTATCATTTTCAGCTCTGCTGCAAGCTCCAGGGTCGCCGAAAGATCAGTCGAAGTTTCCGATGGAAACCCGACGATGAATGAGCAAGTGCTGGAGATGCCCACATCCATCAGCGAACGCACGGTAGACATCGTCTGAGCCCGCGTCAGTCCTTTGTGAATGTCCTTCTGAACCCGTTCTGAAGCGCTTTCAATTCCCATGAAGACGCTGAAGCATCCAGCGCTACGCATCTTCGGAGCCAGTTCGCCGAGCTCAATATCGGCGCGATGATTCGCAGTCCATTCAACGGGCAATCGGGCGAGAAAAAGGGCATCGCAAAGATCGCTGACAAATCGCCTATCCACGGTTAACAAGTCATGAACCAGCATGAACATGTCGTAGCCGAAGTGTTCATGCAGGTAGCGCATCTCTTCTACGATGCAGCCTATTGGCTTGACGCGGTAGCGGCGCTCCCAGAACGGCGCAGTGGCGCAGAAAGAGCAGGCAAATGGACAGCCGCGTCCGGCTTCAATGTAGACGGCTCTTTTGCGCGGACCATCTGGAATGGTTGCCGTGTAATCTTTCAGGTTCAGGATTCCTTCCAGATCGCTCCAGGTTGGGTTTACCCGATCGAGATTGAGCAGGGGGCCGTTCGGATTGAGGCGAATGGCGCCGGAGGCCCGATAGCACAGGCCCGGTATGTCTTGAACCGGAGCGCGCGCATCTAATGCGGACAGGAACTTCGAGAGAACGATTTCGCCCTCACCACGGACGACGAAATCGAGTTCCGGTATTCGCTCCAGAGATTCACGCGGCAGCGCACCAAAGTGAGAACCTCCGGCTATCGTCGTGATGCTTCCATCCACTTCCTTGGCGGCTCGTATCAGCCTTTCCGCGTGCAGGCTGTTATTGAACATCGACGTAAAGCCGACAACCTGGGGACGCTGCTCACAGAGTGCCGCCCGAAACTCCGTCATGTATTGATCAGGGTTCGAGTGAGGCTGTTTGGTTTGAAGATCCAAATCCACAATTGAAACAGCCTGAGCGGACCTGACGAGATGAGATGCCAGCACGCTCAAACCTAGCGGTGGGTGAACCTCTGGGGAGATGGTCAGAGGAGGTTGCACCAATAGCGTCTTCACTGCGGTGTTGCCTCCTCTGACCGATTGCTTATAGTGCGGTTTGAATTGTTTTGAAGACGCCGTCTTGCTGTCTTAGGATTGGACCGACATAGATGGCAATCCATTGCAGACGCCCGAGACCGTAAATGTAGCTCGGATCTCGCAATACCGAAAGAACGTCCTCCTGCAGAGGCCCGGCGGAAACAAAATTGAAGTTTGCCTTCGGCTTCAGAATGATTTGCACGCTGGTATAACCGTTGGCTGAAGGTCCAAGGCGCAATTCATCAACATCAGCGCGCTGAACCTGGACGTGGGAGCCCTGTTTTCCCGGCTCAAGCGGCAGCTCGATTGTGGCGTTTTTATGAGCTGCGGCTTGGAGGTCTTTTAGGGCCGAATCGGACAAGTAGCCGACTACAGATTGTGCTAGCGGCATCGTTCCTCCTGCCATGTACTGTCGATGGCTGGTTGGATAGTATCACCATACTAGACCGTGAGCAATATATTTAATGTGTTTACGTTATAGAACATTGATTCAGCGAGTTATGTACGCTGAACTACTTTTTGCCAAGCAGGCCGATGTAAATATCTACTCGCGATTTGGCAACGTCATTTGCAGGCGAATAGTGCACTTCGTAATCGGTTTTATAAGCCCGTTCGAGCGTGCCCGGCTTTTCCAGCGACCAAATTCGCTTCCACAAATTGACCGTCATTTCAGGTGGAGGTCCACCCTGTTCCGTGAACATCGCATATTGTCCCGATGCTACTTCGCGCGCCACAAACTCCGGGGGCAGGTTCTTCTTCGAACTAACTTTGGCGCCAAGGATGAACGTGTAGGGGCCATTTTTGTCGCTCTCGTAGCCTGTATAGAGCGCGATCACGTGATCATCTACGCGATCGGGAATTCGCGCCAGGAAGTTTTCAGACGTCAGCCGCTGCCAAAGCTTTGGGATCTGCGCGCTTGTTGTCATCTCCTGAGCGTTAGTAGTTCGCGCCGAGATTCCCGCAGCGATAAACGAATCGACGTGCAGTTTCACTAGGTTCATGTCTTGTGCAAAAAGGCAGGTGGAGGCAAGAAGCATGGAGACCAATGTAAGTCGGAATCGGAAGCGCATGGTGTCAGTCCCCATTCGCGATTTGCTTTTGCGCCGACGCGTCAATGCCCATTTCGCGCTGCCTGCTTCGCGTCGCGGTGCTCTCAAGCAGCAGGCGCAGTCTGCTCGGAATCTTTGTGAGGAAGGTAGTCAACAAACGATAACGCCATCCGGGAATGACGAACAGTCTTCGCCGGCGCAGCCCGTTGAGTGACGCATCGACGACCTCTTCGGCTGTCAGCCAGAAGGCAGATTTTGCCAGTCGCTCACGGTTGACAGATAACTTGTCATGAAATTCGGAATATGTGAATCCAGGACACAGCGCCTGCACTACGATATTCGATTGCGTCGCCTTCAACTCCAGGTAAAGCCCTTCGGTGAAGGAGGTCATCCAGCTCTTGGTCGCGCCGTAACTGACGCTTCCGGCATTCCGCACAAAGGCAGAAACCGAGGCCACGTTGATTATTCCGCCCGTATCGCGCGGTGTCATGTTGCGCAGCGCAGCGTGAGTCAAATGTACGGGAGCCATGACGTGCACTTTGTGCATGTCTTGTTGAATGCTGAGAGGCGATTCCCAAAATCGGCCTTTGCTGCCGAATCCGGCATTGTTGATCAGCAACACCAGGCGCGGATCGCTTCCGATTCGCTCGGCGACACGGCTGACGTCTGCGTCTATGGCCAGGTCTGCCGCGACTATTTCGCAGTCAGTTCCGTGTTGAGCGTTCAGTTCGTCCGCGAGTTGCTCAAGCCGGTCCTTCCGCCGGGCGATTAGCAGCAGATCGTGTTCGGGTGCTAGCTTTCTTGCGAATGTCGCGCCGATTCCACTGGATGCGCCGGTGATTGCAACTAAGGTTCTGCTCAAGCGGCCCTCCTCGCATTGAAACAAAGAGCAGCGCATGGCGCGGCCCTCATCCCAATTATCAGGCGGCCGCTTGTTCCGGTATGCGTTGCGTGAGCAACTCTCGGAATAAAAGATTAGCTGAGGGAGCTTTTCCGCGCTGTTCTAGAAAGAATCGAACTGCCGGCGCGGAGTTGTGCAGGTTCGGAGACTCTGCAGGCACGCTCAGCCAAAGTTCTCGCAACGTGTGCTCCAGAAATTCACGGTCGGTGGTGGAATCAATCAGGAACACGACTTGCGTCAGATCGATGAAATTAAGGAGTTGCCCCAATTCGAACAAGCATCCCTGGTTTTGCGCCGAAAAATTTCGCAGATCCATCAGCACCGCAGCGCTTTGAATCGCGAGCGTGTGCATCGTCATCTGCCAGATGTTTTGATGACAAAAAAACTGATTGACACGATAGCGCCTGTCAGGATCGGGTCGATTGTCGAGTGCGGCGACGCTTCGCCTCATGTCCGCTTCGCCCGACAAAAATCGCCGGGACATTTTGCCTCCCAGGAATTCAAGGAATTCGTGGGGTTCTACAGTGGTTCGAATCAAGTCCGGTCCAGCAATTATCGCGATGGGGCCGATTCTGCGCCAGAGCTTGGCAAATGAATCAAACAGGTCCGCGCCGCGATGGCCCAATGCGATGACCCGCAAATAAAGGAGCAACGGCGGCGGATTGGTTGTTTGTGATAAGTGAAAGCGCCTTAAACCGACTTCCACGATCACCTTGTAGGCGACGAATGCAGCTATGCCTACGTACATATGAGCTCCGGATGTCTCTAACGTGATCCCTTGGTCGATTGTGAAGACAAGGAAAAGGGCATCGAGCGTAAGTGTCTGATCACTCAATTGCTTCCTTCTATAGAGATCTGCGAATCGTCTGATCAGCCACCAGCTCGCCAGCGCCCACAATAAAAATCCAATTATGAGTACAGCCCAAAACGTTCCGCCGCCGCCGAGTTTAATTTTGGCGCCTATGGTTACTGCCACGCGCATCCAGGCTTCGCTTCTGAAGAGTAAAAGAGGGGCAAAATACGAACCGATCATAGATAAGGACAGGAAGGCTAAAACTAATGGTCCAACGGCTCGGATGCGGCGATGAAGAAACGCTCCTATAAAGAATGTTCCGGGTCCGTTTGTGATGAGCCACAGAACAACTAACTGCCAAGCCGTCAGATTGGGGCTGATAGCAAGCAGCCAAGCGCTCATCGCAATTAGAAGCGCAAAGTAGAAGCCGGCAAATCGAAGCCGCTCTGCGCGAGATGTCGCCGCAATGAGTCCAACAGCAATTACCGTCGGCCACAAGTGGTATACCGCTATTCCCAGAATTCGATGCCAAGCATTCAAACCTTCGGGAGTTTGAAGCGCCCAGCCCATCCCAAACAACAGCGCATAGACGACACCGGCCAGCGAATAGACAACGATGGAACGCCGGAGTGATGCTTTCGCTCTGCTTAATTGTGCTGTCTCTGTGCACGTGTTCGAACGAGTTGACGGAGCGACGATGCAAATAGTCAGAGGTTTGTGGTTGCTGTCCGAATTGTCAGACGCTGGTGCCGTCACTGGTGGTTGACGCGAAACCGATCCGAACATGCCGCGGACTAACGAGCGCCGGAACAGCCAGAGAAGGATTGCTGAGAGCGGCGCGCTTAACAGAGCACCAATTAGGACCGCCGCTACTACAACTGTCATCCCGTTATCCTTCTAAGGAGTTACTGCGTGAGCGCCATCAGGATGGCGACGTACAATCTTTCCCAGTTTGGATTGTAAGTCTATCAACAATTTCGCTACCTGGCGGCATAGATGGTGATGCTCGAGAGTAACTATGGTTACCGGACGGAAATATGTTATCGGACGGACGAACGGCCATGACAAAAAGAGTGCATGGTAAATAGTGTTATCCAAAAAAAGTGAGGTTCCGGGTAACTGAGCTTAAACATAGACATTTGTTTTAGTGTTCGCCTTTTCTATGGTGTGGCGAAATGAATCTTAAAGCTCTGAGGCGCTGCTAACGTTTCAGATCTTTTATTTTGTGCGGCTGCTTTGGCGGCTTCACGCTCCCTTTTTCTGCAGCCGACTCACACGCGACAGATGCCGCTCGGCATTTAATACAACTGCCGCACTCCCACGTCATTTTGCGCCCGATCTGCATTCGATCGCGTATCAACCGCTGAATGACAGCCTCTGTGATCCGCGCGATGAGTTCTTCGTCAGGTAAGGTTACAGCTTCCATGACAATTAGGTGGTACATCAAAAACATTCTCAATACAAAACGTTCTATCTTTACATCAAGGTGTATGTCTCATAAGCCAGTCAGTGAGCAGTCTTATGACATCGCATAATGCAGAGTATGAGGTAATGGAATCTTAGAGGTACAATTCCGGCTGTACAACTGTGTATGGACAAATGCACTTTTGAGTGGGACGAAGAAGCCGAAAAACCCTTCAGGAGCGGGGCGTTGATTTCAACTATGCCGCGACAGTCTTTGCAGATTCAGACCGCATCGAGGGGTTTGGTCGGACCAAAGGCGGCGAAAAGCGCTTTTACGTGATCGGCAAAGCAACCCATGGTGAAACGCTGTTTGTCCTTTACACCTGGAGACATCATGAAGACGAAGAAACGACTTGCCGCGTCATCTCGGCGCGGAAAGCTGATCGTAAAGAGCGACGCCGATATTCGAGCGTTCGCTAAATCGCCGGCAGCGAAGGCGATGTCTGAGCGGTTACGCGCACAAGGCCCAGAGCCGTCGGCCAAGGATCTGGAAGAGATTCCAGCGCTCACCGATGACCAGCTTGCGCGTATGTATCGCCCGGTTAAGCAGAAGGTCACTGTAAGGCTTGACGCCGACGTGCTTGCGTGGCTGAAATCTGGAAGCGGCCACTACCAAACCCGCATCAATTCGACGTTGCGCGAGGCAATGCTCAAGCGAAAGATTTCCTAGGTCGGTAGCTCAAGATACCACCACGGATACGGAGAGATTTCGATTCGCCTAACAGCAGTGCTACTTTCCTCAATGGTTTGTAATCTTGGGCATCGGGGCATCGGTGTATACGTTCAGTGCTCCCAGAGTAGGAGACAAGGAATTTGCGGCGTGGTTCAACGGGAATCCTTCTGTTCAACCAAACGAAACTTAGCGCCGCACTCTCGGCTCATGAGTCATCTCATAACTTTACTTATAAGAGCTAATTCGAAATCGTAAGGTAGCCGATGTTTGACTTCACAGGAAAACGCGTGCTCGTCACCGGCGGTACAAGCGGTATTGGCCGCGCCATCTCGCAGGCGTTCGCGCTTGCAGGAGCAGACGTGCTTGCCTTGGGCATTGCGTGCGAGGAAAGCTTGCCGGCCCAGATTCAAACGGCAATTCTCGACATTACGGATTCGGATGCCGTTGACCAGCTTGTCGGTGGGCTGCCCGCATTACACGTTCTGGTGAACGCCGCCGGGATTATCCAGCGGGACGAAGAATTTGATTTGGACATTTTCGCTAAAGTGCTCGATGTAAATCTGGTGGGCGCGATGCGCGTGTGTATGGCAGCGCATCCGAAGCTGATGATGGCGGGCGGCTCTATTGTCAACATCGCATCGATGCTCAGCTTTTTTGGCGGCGGCCGCGTTCCGGCCTATAGCGCCAGCAAGGGCGGAATCGTTCAACTCACCCGATCGCTTGCAATCGCGTGGGCGCGCGACCACATTCGGGTGAATGCCGTGGCTCCGGGTTGGATTTTGACGCCGCTCACAGAGGCGTTACAGAAGGACGCAAAGAGATCTTCAGAGCTGGTTTCGCGCACGCCGCTGGGACGTTGGGGCCGGGCTGAAGAGGTAACCGGGCCGGTATTGTTCTTGGCCTCTCCATTAGCGTCGTTCATCACAGGCGCGGTGTTGCCGGTCGACGGCGGTTATTCGGTTTTCTAGATCTGGTATCAAGAAATCTGTTATCAAAGGCCATGCAGACTACTCATCCTTTTTCGCCGCATCAGATAGTCACAAAGGCCGTTCCCGAAGATGAGCGCATCTGGGTGCCGCAAGCCCCGAGTGTGTGGTTTCGCCCGCTGATGCTAAACACCTTGAACGGCCAATGGTGCAACTTACTGCGCGTGCGCCGGGCCGGAATTCTCAGCCGTCACCGGCATCCTGCTCCGGTCCACGGCTATGTCATTAAAGGATCGTGGCGGTATCTCGAGCACGATTGGGTAGCGAGCGCCGGCGACTACGTGTTTGAGCCTCCTGGTGAGACCCACACGCTTACGGTTGATAGTGATGTCGAAGAGATGATTACGTTCTTCAATATCTCTGGATGCATGTACTACGTCGACATAGAAGGAAGGAACACAGGATTTGAAGACGTGTTCATTAAGATCGACATGTGCAGGAAGCACTATGCCGAGGTCGGGTTGGGAGCGGATTATGTCGAGCAGTTTGTGCGGTGAATCGCGCGATTGGCAGTTAAGCTGCGGCGGGGGGTGGGGGGAATTCGGGCTCTGATTGCAACTTCGGTTCTTCAGACTTTGCCGGCCGGGGCAGCCGAATGCGTCTGGTTTCGCCGTATAGACCATCAACGGGATCCAGAAACACACGCTGCGCGGAGCCGTCCGACGCGACGGCGCACGTGCGGATGGGCTCAAAGCTACCCATGGACGGGCAGATCTGATACACGCGTCCCTTCGACAATTTGCCGGCACGTATATCCTGATATAACTTTTTTTCAGCCTCGTCAGCCGAATCCGTGTAGAACGACAATTGAATGTTTACCGGTTTGACCACGGTACCCGGAAGCGTGGCGTTTTCTTCCTGCTGGTCGGAAAACACTCGAATAATGTAGCGGCCCATATACTCCTGAGGCAGCAGTTGCCTATCCAACTTATCGGAATCGTTACAGGTGGACTATAGGGCAATTAGCAACACTACTCTGCACGATAGCGTCTAGTCTGTTTCAAGAAGCCGTTTAATTTTTCTCAATTGACACTCCGATACGCTGTAACTAACGTTAGGTTAAGTCCATATGGCCACGATTACTGAAGCGCCCAGGTCGGCTTCCGCTTCCGCCACGCCGGTGTCGGCGGAACAGCTCAGCCAAGTCGTTCAGGAAGAGCTACAAAACGTTCCTATCATCGACATGCACACGCACCTTTTTATGCCCTCGCTGGGCAGGTTGGGGCTTTGGGGCATCGATGAGCTGCTTACGTATCATTACTTGGAAGCCGAGCTTTTCCGCTTCTCGCAGATGAAGCCGGCCAATTATTGGTCGCTCACTAAACAGGAGCAAGCAGATCTTATTTGGCGGACGCTGTTTGTCGAAAACACGCCGGTTTCTGAATCGACTCGAGGCGTGATTGCCGTGCTTAAGGCTTTTGGCCTCGGCACAACCAATAGCGATTTGAACGAAGCACGCGAGTACTTCCAGTCGCGAAAACTGGATGCGCATATCCGCCATGTCTTCGAACTTGCCGGTATCAGCGAAGTGGTGATGACGAACGACCCGCTCGACCCCGAGGAGGCTCCTCTTTGGGAGAAAGGCGCCGCGCCCGACAAGCAGTTCCATCCGGTCTTGCGCTTGGATCGCATCATCAATAAGTGGCCGCAGCACTGGGAGGTGTTGAAGGGCAAAGGCTATAACGTTGACCAGGATCTAGGCGGAAAGAGTGTAGCGGAAGTCCGGCGCTTCCTGGCCGATTGGTATGGGCGCATGAAGCCTGTGTATATGGCATGCTCCTTGCCCGATACGTTTGAATATCCGGAAGACAGCTTCCGCGGCCGTTTGCTTCAACAAGCCGTAATTCCGTCCTGCCGCGAATTCAACATTCCGCTTTCTTTGATGATCGGTGTGCGCTACCAAGTGAATCCGGCCATCAAGCTTGCCGGCGACGCCGTGGGCAAAGCGAATCTTCGCGCCGTAGAACATTTGTGCGTCGAGTTTCCGGACAATCGTTTTCTGATCAGTGTTCTCAGCCGTGAAAACCAGCATGAGCTATGTGTCTATACGCGCAAGTTTGCAAACCTGCTTCCCTTTGGTTGCTGGTGGTTTTTAAATCAGCCTTCGATTGTCGAAGAAATAACGCGCGAACGTATCGAGATGGTGGGTTTCAGCTTTATCCCGCAGCACTCCGATGCTCGTGTACTGGAACAAGTCGTCTACAAGTGGAAAAACACGCGGCGCACGATGGCGCCTATCGTGACAAATACATACCGGCTCTTAGCCGAAGATGGCCGCCAAGTCAGCAGAGAGGAAATCCGGCGGGGAATCAACCGGCTCTTCCGAACGAATTTTGAGCGCTGGGTCAACCTTAGGGGCGGACATGAGCGCCACAGCGCCGCTTAAGAACCACCTCACGCGCGAATCAGGCACTATACGTAATTTCCGCTGGTACATCTGCGGACTGTTACTCTACGCAACCACGGTCAACTACATGGACCGGTCGGTGCTCGGGCTATTAGAGCCGACCATCGCACGCGATCTCCATTGGGACAACAAAGAATACGCCACCATCAGCACGGTGTTCCAGATTGGCTATGCCGTGATGATGCCGCTGGCGGGACGGCTGATCGACTGGATCGGGCTACGTGTGGGCTACGCGCTGGCGACGTTGCTGTGGAGTCTTTCTTCCATGGCTCACTCCTTAGCCGGCACGGGCACACAGTTCGCACTTGCGCGGCTTGGTTTGGGCTTAGGAGAAGCAGCCAACTTTCCAGCTTGCATCAAGGCCGTCGCCGATTGGTTTCCCAAGCGCGAGCGGGCTCTAGCCACTGGAATTTTTAATGGCGGCTCGAATTTAGGAGCAATTTTTGCGCCGCTTCTGGTTCCGATTGTTTACGCTCATTTCGGTTGGCGTTCGGCGTTTCTCTTCACAGGTTCACTGAGCTTCACCTTCGTGATTTTGTGGACGCTCATCTATCGGGAGCCCGAAAGACATCCACGGCTATCGGCCGAAGAGTTGGCCCTTATCCGTTCCGACCAGGAAGGCATCGCCACCACTTCAGTACCTTATCGCGAGGTTCTGCAACACCGCGCGGCGTGGGCGTTCCTGATTGGAAAATTTTTAACCGACCCTG
>DASREJ010000094.1:0-25568 GCA_035652115.1 Bryobacteraceae bacterium | reverse complement strand
AACACGCGATGACAAGCGGGAAAATCTATTTCGCCATCGCCAAGATCGAACGTGTTGGGGGCATAGTTGGCCGTCAACCCAGCGCGCCGGGCATCTTTGTAATCGGCCATCATTAAGCGGTTACTGTATTTATTCATAATGGCGGGAACGTCGCCGCCCCCCAAATGTACGTGAGCGGTATCAGGAGAAAAGTAAAACAGCTTAGGATCTGTCATGGCCATGCAGCGGTCAATCTCTTCAGGCGTCTGCACCATTTGACCCAAGTGATTGTGCAGTCCGGCCTTGAATCCCTTTTCTCCAGCCACTTCTCCAAGCTGATTGTAGAAGCGGCACATGGTGGCGAACGCTTCCGACGGCTTTCCGCGGCGCGGCGAAAACACCACCAGGAGGTTCGCGCCGAAGGTCTGCAAAAAGTCCATTGCAGTGCGTGCGCGAGAGAGAACGGCGGCGTGTTGCGCCGGATCGTCCGCCGCGCCGTTGAATGAAATCGTAATCAGGTGCAGGCCGCGTTTCGAAAGTTCTTGCACTAACTGGCGGGGCGTGATTTTGTATTTGTCGAGGATCTGAGGGTATTGGGTCAAACGAAGCCCAATGAAGCCAGTGTCGCGCATTACGTCCAAGATGTCGGTAAATTGGGTTCCGGGATACGAGTTCCACAGATTCGAACCGAGTGCCCACCGGACGTTCCGATTCGCCGGTAGTTGCTGCGCCGCCCGGGCGAATGAGGCTGCAAGCACGAGCAAAGCTTCTCTTCTCGTCATCAGGGAAAGTGTACTCTTATCGGGCGGTTTAGACGCGTCTCGTGTCCAAGGGAGGACGTGAAAGACTAGGATCGATGGTCATTCGTCTGGTTGCTTTCTTCCTTTTTGTCTTTTCTCTTTCGGCGGCCGATCTCGCTGGTCCCTGGGAGGTTTTCGTTTCGGGCGGTCAACTAACGGAGGCTCGCCGCGTGCAGATCACGTCCGACAATGGGCGGTATAAATGGAAGTTTTTGGGCTTCGAGTTTTTGGGCGCGCCACAGGGCGATAACGTCGAGTTTCAATGCCGACAGGACGATAAGCCTTGCGGGCTCATGAAGGGAAAGATCTCGTCCACGGGTATGCAAGGCGACGGGACTCTTCAAGGCATCGTTTTCAAATGGTCGGCGCGACGCCCTTTAGTGCGACCGGCTTCCGCGCCCACGCACCATGAGTTCACTCCGACGATTTTCTATCGAGAGTTTTCCGGAATGAAGGAGCCCGTGTTGCACCTGTTTCCAGGCGACACCGTGCATACCGAAACGGTGGACGCGGGCGGAACAGACTCACATGGCGTGCACCGTGTGATAGGCGGGAATCCGCTTACCGGACCCTTTTACATTGAGGGTGCGATGCCGGGAGATGCCCTAGTGGTCAAATTGACGCGGGTGCGGCTCAATCGCGACTCCGCCGAGAGCGGCGATCAAGTGATTGCGAATGCACTTGATCCTTATTACTTTCGCGATCAACCCAAAGTGGACCACTTTAATTCGGAATGGGATCTGGACCGTGGGACGGGAACCGCAATGCTCAAATCGCCAACCGAACGGCTTAAGCATTACACGATTCCGCTGCACCCGATGATTGGCTGCATTGGCGTTGCACCTTCAGCCAATCAATCATTTCGCGCCGGCTATCTAGGGAATTGGGGCGGCAATATGGATTACAACCAGATTGTGGAAGGTACCACCGTGTATTTGCCCGTGAATGTCCCGGGTGCGCTGCTCTACATTGGCGACGGGCACGCCGCGCAAGGCGATGGCGAACTCGCGGGCGATGCGCTGGAGACTTCAATGGACATCGAATTTACCGTGAATGTCGAACAAGATGCACATCTGCAGGGGCCGCATTTTGAAAATGACCAATATGTGATGGTCAGCGGCATTGGTAATTCGCTGCAGGAGGCGTTGCAGCACGCGACCACCGGACTGTCTCAGTATCTAGAGAAGCGTTACAAGCTGAATCCGGCGGAGATCGGCGTTGTTCTTGACAGTGCTATCAAATACGACATTGCCGAAGTGGTGGACCCGGAGGTGCATATCGTGGCAAAGCTGCCGCGATCGGTTTTAGTAATGTTGACACCAAAATAAGTGGGACCGGCCGGTTAACTGCGGCAAACGGTTGATATGATCGGCAGCTAACGATGAACATTGTTCTCGTGCATGGAATCCTTGGATTCACGAAAGTACTCGGGGTTGAGTATTTTCAGGGTGTGGCTGAACGCCTTCAAGGCCAAGGGCATCGTATTTTTGTGCCGCAGCTTGATCCTACTCAGGGCATTATCATTCGCGGAAATCAGTTGCGCGATCAGATTGCGAGCGCTTGGGCAAACAAGACGTTAGATCCGAACCAGAAGACGCATATCATTGCGCATAGTCTGGGAGGACTGGATAGCCGCTATATTCTGTCTCCCGCGAATCCCAATCGCTTGTCTGTACCTGTTCGTTCACTGACCACGATAGGGACGCCACATCTTGGATCTCCAGTTGCCGATCTTCTAGACAAGCCGGCCGATCTTTCTCCATTTCCACATCTTCCGTTCGGCCTGGGCAACCCATTGGACGACGCTCTCGGGGTGCTTCACATTTCACTCAACGGCATGCGCAGTGTCACGACCGCTTCCTGCCAGAACTTCAACACGACCTATCGCGACAATCCCGGCGTCGCTTACTTTTCAATCGCAGGCGGCGGGCGAGCGAAATTCCCGGAAACTTCCGCTGCATTTCTGTTGTTTCACAAGTACATTTCGGCTCTGACGGGTCAGCCCAACGATGGAATGGTCCCGGTGCCTTCAGCGAAATGGGGCGCATTCGACGCTCAGACGTGGTCCACGGACCACGGCGAAGAGATCGGCCATAATCTCGACAACCCGCTAGGATCTCCGGCCTTCAACTATCTTGGTGGATACGACAAGATTGCAGCCAGGATTGCCAACCTTTAACTAACTCGGCAAGCGGCTGACGTGATACTGAATTTATGCCGCAGCATATTGGTATCGTCGCGTGTTCCGCTGAGGGGGCGTCGCTTTGCTATCGGACCATTTGTATTGAGGGCGCCTCGATTCTGGGATCGCACGATCACCCAGAGGTCTCAATGCACACGTACTCGCTTGCTACTTACATGAAGTGCGTGTATCGCGACGATTGGGAAGGGGTTGGGGAGTTAATGTTATCGTCAGCGAATAAGCTGGCCAAGATCGGCGCCGAATTTTTGATCTGTCCGGATAACACAATCCATCAAGGCCTTCCGTTTATTAAACGCCAATCACCGCTGCCCTGGTTGCACATTGCCGATACCGTTGCCCAAGAAGCAGCCTCGCGAGGCTTCAGGCGAATCGGGTTGGCCGGCACGCGTTTTCTGGTGGAGAGCGACGTTTATCCAGAGAAGCTTACGAAGCGAGGGCTGATGTACATGCGCCCTAACAGCACCGAGCGCGATGAGATTGACCGCATCATTATGGATGAGCTGGTTTACGGCGTTTTCAAGCCGGATGCGGTGGCTTATTTTCAGGGTGTGATCTCGCGCTTTAAGAAAGAGGGCTGCGATGCGGTTGTATTGGGCTGTACAGAAATTCCGCTGCTGATGAATGATTCCAACTCTCCCTTGCCGACGCTTGATTCCACGCGCTTACTTGCGAGGGCCGCACTACGGCGGGCTATCGGGACCGCGGAGCTTGCCGCAGTTGGGCCGCGTTCATGAAAAAGCTGATCAACGCGCCGGCTAATGTCGTCGCGGACATGCTGCAAGGATTTGTGGCTTTGTATCCGGGCCTGTCGCTTCTTTCCGAGCAGAAGGTTTTGTTCCGATCGGATATCGAGGCGGTCCGGGACATTCAGGTGGCGCTTGTTTCCGGCGGAGGCAGCGGACACGAACCGGCGCATGGCGGCTATGTGGGCGCGGGCATGTTGAGCGCGGCCGTTGCCGGCGAAGTGTTTACATCACCGTCGCCGGATTCCGTTTTGGCCGCGATACGGCAGGTGGCCGGCGCTCCAGGCGTGCTGCTCATTATCAAGAACTACACTGGCGACCGGCTCAATTTTGGATTAGCGGCTGAAATGGCCCGGTCGCAGGGAATATCCGTGGAAGCCGTAACGGTTGCCGACGATATTGCGCTGGCAGGCTCAACTGAGCACGCAGGCGCACGCGGGTTAGCGGGCACCGTGCTAATTCATAAAATCGCCGGCGCAGCGGCCGCAGCCGGGCAGATCCTGCGCGATGTCACTCTAGCGGCCCGTTCGGCCGCAGACGATCTTGCAACTATCGGTCTTTCGCTTTCGGCGGGAACTGTTCCTGCGGTTGGCAGACCAAGTTACTTTCTTACCGATGACGAAGTAGAACTCGGTTTGGGAATACATGGAGAGCCGGGAGTGCGCCGAATGGCGCTTCAATCAGCAAACGATCTTGCAGAACAGATGCTCGAAAAGATCGTCTCTGCTATGGAGCTTCGCTCGGGTACACGTGTTGCTTTGCTCGTTAATAATCTCGGCGCCACTACAGCCATGGAACTGGCTATCTTCGGCGGACATGCTGTTCGAGTGCTGCAATCTCGCGGGATGCAAATCGAGCGTGTCTACTCCGGCCCCTTTGTTACGTCGCTAGATGCCGCCGGAGTTTCGCTATCCATTTTGCGCGTTGACGATAGCCGTCTGGCGCTGCTTGATGCGCCTGCATCAGCCCCTGGGTGGCCTATCGCGGCACGAGAGCCAGTTGGCGATATCAACAAACGCGTTGTTATGACACCGCGCAGGACCGAGCACCGTCAGGCGAGGCAGCGAGACACGAATCCAGCTTTGCGTCACGTGATACAGGCGGTTTGCGAGGCGCTCATTACCGCGGAACCCCGGTTGACAGAACTCGATCAGGCAAGCGGCGATGGCGACTTAGGCCTCAATCTCGCACGCGGCGCACAAGCTGTTCAAGCGGCGCTCGACGGATATCCGCTTCACGATCCATCCGCTGCTTTGCAGGCGATCGCCGGGGAGTTTCAGCAGGTTGTAGGGGGTTCGTCGGGTCCTTTTTACGGCGTGATGCTCTTGAGGGCTTCCCAGTCACTTCTAAGAGCAACCAATCGAGACGCCAAATCCTGTCAGGACGCTAAATGCTGGGCGCGTGCGGCCCTGGATGCATGCGAGGCCATTTCCGAACTTGGAGGCGCGCTGCCTGGCGATCGAACAATGATCGACGCGCTAATGCCGTTCGCGACAGAATTCAATTCCGCCATTCAGCAAGAGATTGCATGCGCAGACGCTTTGGAATCGGCGGTAAACGCCGCTGAAGCGGGCGCCGAAGCGACAGCGTCCATGACGCCTCGGCGCGGCCGGGCGAGTTATTTGGGCAAGCGCGCGATTGGCAGCCCCGACCCCGGCGCGGTTGCGGTTTCGATTTGGCTACGCGCTATTCAACAATCGCTCGCGCGTTCTTCGTGAGCGCATCAGGCGCTATCCGTTCTGAGACGGCAGGAAAACGAGCCGTGCGCCCTTTTCCGGCGAATTCCAAAGGGCTTCCACGTCGCGCAACGGGACGGCCTTTGGGTTGATTTTCAAGGGCGATTTAGCTGCGACTTGGAAGAAATCGGCAAGGGCGCGAAAGATCTCATCTATTGATGCGCTGCCGAAGCCGCTTCCGAGAAGCTCAATGGCCGTGCTACGCAAGGTGGCTGCCGCCAACGAGATTTTCTTGCCAGCGCTCTCGCCTACTTGAACGAAGCGCACTCGCGACGTGCCATGCTGTAAGCCTTTCTGCGAGACGGCCTCGAACAGGGCCTCTGCCGGCTGCCCCCATAGATAATCGATGACAACACTTATCGGCGCTTCTGCCCACGTGCCGCGAATTGCAGAGACGAGCGAATCACGCTCTTGATCGAGTGAAATAGTTGCGTCCGCTCCGAGGCTCTTGAGTGCTTCCAAGACTTTTGGATTGCGACCGGCCGCGACGATACGCTGCGCCCCTAGGTGTCTGGCAATTTGCACGGCGAGCTGTCCGGCGACGCCGGTGGCGCCGAGGATCAGCACGTTCTCTCCGGAAACAAGTTTTGCCCGCCTGGTGAGCGCAACCCAGGAGGACATGCCGGGATTTGCTATCGCGGCGACGGTTATGGGATCTAATCCGTCGGGCACCTCGATAGACATCCGGCGCGAGGCAAGCGCGCGTTCAGAAAACGTGCCGAAAGGCGGGCGTGACATTCCGAAATAGATGTACTTACCATCTTGCCTGCGGCCTACGCCGTCGACACCAGGAATAAAGGGCAGTGTCCCGGTGCTGCCGTAATGAGATCCATTTGCCAGGGCTTTAACGATAGGGTGCAGACCGGCCGCGACCACATCAACAAGGACTTCGCCTTCTCCGGCAACGGGCTCAGCAAACGATGTATATACCGGTGGCGCATCAAACGAACGAACTACAGCCGCGTTCATATAAAGATGTTCTTGCCTCCTGTTCATTGTGACAATTGCCGATGTCATCGGAACGACGCTTGAACTTACTCGGGTGACAATAGAGATGTTTCACGATGCTCGGGTGGGAGTTACTGGTCGGCTTTGGATTTGTATTTCTGATTGCTGTGATGATATTTCTGCTAAATCCGCCGGAAGCGTGGGTTAAGCGAGCGTTCCGAGGTAGGGAAAAGAAGAAGTAGTTACTGCACGCTGGCGTCGAAGACGCCCGTCTCGATTGTGTTGCCGTGCTTCATCTGGACGAAAATGCGATAGCGCCCTGGCGTCGGGAAGCCGTAGGGGAAACTTACTTCGTTCGGCAATACGGCGTGCATGTTCATTCCAGGCATATTAGGCATGTCCATGCCGGCCATGTCGTTGTTGGGGTTAGATTTGCCGCTGCTCTGATCGGCAGCGAGCGTCAGTGCCGCCATAGAGGCCGTTCCCATGGGATGAATATGCGCGAATACAGTGCCGTCTGTTTTCACAAATGCCGCATGTCCAAGCATTCCCATGTACAAAGCCATGTCATGAGGAGTTTGGTCCCGCGGGTCCAAGAGTTGAAAGCGAAATAACGTCCCCTGGCGGGCATGCAACGTCGCGTTTGGGCGAAGCCACTGCATCCTGTAACCGTCGGGTAATTCGAAGGATGCGGCGGTATCGGACGATTGCCGCCAGTCCCTTGTAATTGCGCTGGCATCGTCACCGGCGAGAGGTCTGGAGGGTAGTCCCGCCGGAACAGTTACAGTGGCGACGGGTGTTTCGGGAAATCCATTGGCATGCACGATGTCGGCATAAAGGCGATATGTTCCCCGCTGCATGGCAGGCAATTGCAGACGAAAAATGCCGGGCCCGATCTGATCGGGGTGCAGATGATAAACGGCGTCCAGACCGGGCTGCCGGATCGCATAGAGATGCATGAGGTGATCGTGGTCGGGCACGAGGTCGTCAATGCTGTGACGAACGGAAAAAAGCTTCAGACGGCTTGGCCCATTTGCGCTTGGCTGCAGCCAACCGGAATCAGAGAGATTTAGCGTGAGCAGTCCGTGAGTGTCCAGCGAAGCGCTCATGCCAACGGGCCGATAGACGGTTTCACGATAGTTGTTTGCCTCGCTGTTCCACCAGGCGTTCCCGGCCCACAGTATTCCGAGAAGTGCGACCGATGCGGCCGCCATTGCGATATATCCTTTTCTTCGCGCGACAGAGGTTGGCTCAATCCCGGGAGCCAGTTTCGCTTCGCGTACGGATGCCCCTGCGATGGCGACAACACCACCGACGAGAAACAGACCGAGCACGCTCAACATCAGTCCGATGCCGCGCTGCATTTTTTTGGTGGTGGTAGCAACGGAGGGAACAGGGACGGACAGGATGCCTTCGCCCTTGTCACCGAGGGCCGTAATTCTCACCTGCCAAGATCCGGGAGCCATCATCCAGAGGGAGCCGGTAAAAAACTGTGCATCTTCTTTCGAGGGCTTGAGCTGATCCGGCAACGGCGCAAATCTTGCGCCAGGACCCGCGATGGGGACGGGAACGGCGCGAAGCTCACGCACACCGGGCGTTTCGCTGCGAATTTCTAACGCAGCAACTCCCGGAATGACTTGGGGCGGCCGGACTGTTACGAACAACTGATACGGGCCGGCCTTGCCGTCGAGATAAACATCGGGGCTGCCGACATGCGCCTGTGCCACTGCGGCAAATAATGCCGCCCAGAACAATCGTTTAAAGATTCGGGGCTTCATCCGCCTAACGTTTGATCTGCTTAAACCAATTGCCGCGCGACCAACCCCACCGGATCGCCAAAATACTTGCAAGAAAGGCGAACAACATTCCGAACGCGAATCGCTCCGCGCCAGGCGAAGGGAAGAATTCATTGCGGGCCAAAAAAGATGTCGGCGGCATCCCGTACCAGAGATACATCGTTCCGAAAAAGCGATTGCGCGATGCGGGGGACATAAGGAAACTGGCGAAGGGCCACTCGATGGCAACCAAAACCGCAACGTAAATAGCGGCGCTTATCGCGGCGATTGCCCAGGGATTCCAGTTGCGCGATTTCGACCAAAACAGGTCAAGGAGAAATGCGGGAACAATGATCAATAACGGGAACTCAGGTGGGATGAATTGAGTGACATTCTGATAGACGGGTCCCAACTTCGGTTGAGCTGGAAAGAGCGGAAGCACCAAAATCAAGCCGATGATGAAAAGCGTGTAGATTCCGGCAATGGACGTTGCGGCGAAGCGGGCACCCGTCGCGCGCGAGCCGATGGCGAGAATGATGGGTGTAAAGCTGCAAACGAGTATGTATGGCAAGGACAGATGCAGTGCCGTCCGGTCCGTGTATTCCATCAGCACGATCATTGTGTTAACCAGCAACAAGCCGCACATATATAGGAAAAGCCGCAAAAAAGGCGCGCGGCGCGATTCCGACTCGCGGTTCATTTCCCCTGCGATCAACACCATGGTTCCGAGCAGCACGCTACAGCCGCCGATGAATAACAAGATGTGAGGCGGGCTTACGATTTTGACGTCGAGGCCGTAGGCGTCGTGCCACCAATTATCGAAGGGCGCAGAGATCAACATGGTTATACCGCCCCAAGCTGCAATAAATGCTCCCAGCGGCGCGCGAAATCCCCAGATATGAACTGACCCGGCAGCCAGACGCGAATTTCGTGAAAACGTTGTGTGCAGAATAACGTAGCCGAACGAAACACCAGCGAGCACACCGCACATATAAATGGCCATGTGCGCGGGCGTCCAGAACGTATCACGGCCAATGGAACTGTGCCACGAAATATCCCAATGAGCGCCAATCAGGAGCGATGTACCCGCGAGAGCGGCGCACCAGATGTACCAGGGAATCCTGGCAGTTGTTGCTGTGGAGAGGGCTTCGGTTCGCGTGGCCAGCGATGGACGCGCAGTGCTCAGAGTCGCCATTCGGTCCTCCTGATTTGAACGTTAGTTCCTATTTTCGTACGATCCAAGCGGTACTTTCGTCCCCTGCAAAACGGTCACGATGGTAAGGCCGATCGCGACGCCCAGACAATCGATCAAGACGTCGGCCCACTCGATGCGATTGTGGTGCGGCAAGGCTTCGAGAAACTCTAACGACCACGCGGCGCAGCAGGCTACTCCGGCACAGACCAATCTGGATCGAAAACTGAGCAAATTCCAGCAAAAGATCACACCAGTCAATACAAAGGTGACCAGGTGCATCGGGTAATGAAGAATTCCTTTGGTCCCGAGGTGATATTTTATGCCGTCAGGCATCAACGACACTAGCGTTAGAACGATAAGCCACAGCGGAACGATCGCTCGCATGATAAGCGATGTCAACTTTTCGTCAAAATGCGGCTGATGTCGTTATAGATAGCGAAGACGACGATGGCCATGAGACAGACAAACCCGATTTTGAACACTGTCTCCTTCACCTGCACACTGACTTCGCGCTGTAAAAGCATTTCAATGATGAGGAGGAGCAACGTGCCGCCGTCGAGAATGGGAATCGGCAGAAGATTGAAAACGGCGAGGTTCAGGCTTATCAGCGCCATGATCGTTAGGTAGCTAGTAGCGCCTTCGTGCGCGGCTTCGCTGGACATCTGTGCGATCTGGATGGGCCCCGCGAGCGCGGATTTCGGCGATACGCGATGCTCAATGATGCCGCCGAGGAGTTGATAGATCAAGAGCGCATTCTGCTTGTTGAACGTCAACGATTGCGCGAGGGCAGCACCAATTCCGAGCTTGACGAATTCAGGCCGCCGCTGGAAATAGATACCGATCTGATACGGCGTTTTGGGATCGCTCGATCGTTGCGGAATGACCGAGACATTTTGGAACTCGCCTGCTCGGGCAATTACGAAGTCCACAGGCTTTCCGCCCGATTTCATGATCGCGTCCCGCACGGTGTCGGGAGAAGAGATGGCCTGACCGTTGACTTTGATGAACGAGTCGCCGGGATGGAGTCCTGCCTTCGCGGCTGGCATGCCTTTTACAATCTCAGCTACTTGTACCCCACCATTCCAACCCGCAGACCCCAAACCTTCCTTCGGATCCATACGAGGAGTAACGCTCAAATGCAACTTCTGACCGTGGCGGTCCACAACGATAGGTAGCGAACGATTGGCGTTCATTGCCGTTTTCATGACGACATCAGGCCAAGATGGATTCGCTTGCCCGGCAAAATCGATGATCTTGTCGCCAGGCTGCAGACCCGCTTGTGCGGCCGGAGAACCGGGAGTGATGCTGCTAACAACCGCTTTACTCTGCTCGACTTCGGTTTGAACGCCGTGCATATATAGGCCAGCGACGATTGCAATCGCAAGCACGACATTCATCAGCGGACCAGCAATGATCACGATGGCGCGTTGCCACCGCTTCTTGGCTTGAAAGGCTCGCGGATCCGCAGCCTTATCATCGCCTGGCTGCTCACCGAGCATTCGAACGTAGCCGCCAAGCGGAATAGCTGAAACCCGGAAATCCGTTTCGCCCCGCTTGAAACCGAAAAGGCGCGAACCGAACCCAATGCTGAATGTTTCGACCTTGATGCCTACGGAGACGGCCGCCCAAAAGTGGCCAAGCTCATGCACCAGGATCATGACGCCTAAAAGAACGGCGAACCAGAATGCGTCGTGAAAAAAACCCAAAATCTAAACCCTTTCGCGAAGCGCCCCTTCCCTAATTTGGACGCGAGCCAGTAACCTTCGATTCATCAAGCTCTTCTCAATTTGCCGGCCACGATTTCCCTGGCCGCCTGCCGAGATGCCAGATCTATTTCGATAATCTCTTCTATTGTCGTCGCTTCCCTGCCCGGTTTGCGAGCTAACGTCTCTTCGACGACTTCAGCGATCTCGGTGAAGCCGATGCGGTGGTCCAAAAACGCTTCGACGGCGATCTCGTCGGCAGCGTTGAGCGTGCAGGAAGCCGAGCCGCCAGATTCCAAAGACTGGTATGCGAGGCGCAAAAGCGGAAATTTGGCAAAGTCTGGAGCGGAAAACTGCCAGGTACGGGGCTGTGTCCAGTCTATACGTGGAACCGGAGCGCGATCCCGATCGGGATAAGTCATCGCGTATTGAATGGGCATTCGCATGTCAGTGGCAGAAACTTGTGCAATGATGCTGCCATCATTAAATTCAACCATCGCATGGATGGAGGACTGGGGATGAACCACCACATCCACCTGAGATGGTGCTAAGTCAAAGAGCCAACAGGCCTCAATCACCTCAAATCCTTTATTCATCAACGTCGCAGAGTCGATGGTGATGCGACGGCCCATCTTCCAGGTTGGATGGTTAAGGGCCTGCTCGGGAGTTACCGATTTCAACAGTTCGGGTGCCGTCTCCCGAAATGGACCGCCTGATGCGGTCAGTAACAGGCGTGTGACTTCGGAACGCCGACCGGCTCGGAAGCACTGGTGAGCCCCGTTGTGTTCGCTATCTACCGGAATCAGTTCGGCGCCTGACATCCGGACGGCATCCATAACGAGGCGACCACTTGACACCAGAACCTCTTTATTAGCAAGTCCAACACGTTTCTTACTTTGTATGGCAGCATACGTTGCTGGCAGACCCGCGACACCGACAATTGCTGACATCACGAAATCGACTTCTGAGGCAGTAGAAGCTTCAATCCGCACGGCGGGATCGCACGCCAGTTCTGGCCAATTTTGCCGAACAAAGCCAGATTCCAGAAGACGTAGCCGCAAGGCGTCAATGCTGGCGGGATTATCCATCACGGCTAGGCGCGGGCGGAATTCCAAAATCTGAGAACAGAGCAAATCCACATTTTTGCCAGCCACAAGGGCGTGAATATGGAAGCGGTCACCATGCTGACGCACGACATCCAACGCGTTAGTTCCTATGGAACCCGTTGATCCTAAGATAGTTAGGGTCATTTCCGAAGTTAGACAACGCATTTAGGTCGCCAGGTAGATTTACGAGGAACAATAAAAATTCGGTTTTTTGTAGAAATTTCGCTTGCGTTCCGGAAATTCATATCCTAATATTGGAAGTAAGCCAGGGAGGCAACTCCCACCAAAGCGAGACTAACCTCATAGAAAGACCCCTGAAGCAACAATCCTCCCTGGCGCCCGAAAGGGTCCATCTCGCGAGCTTCAGATCCTAAGTAAATTCCCAGACTCATCTTTTAGTATCTACTTGCCCGTTCGGCGTTAAACTCGGTACGGTGGGCAAGACCCAAACTGCCTGCCAGGCAGGCTTTCTTGTCCGAAACCAAACATTCCTTTCCACTACGCCCAGAAACGGACGTGTTGACGCGAGGCTTTGATCCGAGTCTTTCGGTGGGGTCGGCGCGCCCCGCTGTATTCCGCAGCTCAACTTATGTCTTTTCGAGCCCGGAAGCGGCGGAACGGGCATTTGACATCATGGGCGGACGAGCCCAACGCACTCCCGAGGAGAATGTCGATCTAGTCTACTCCCGGTTCAATCACCCTAACGCCCAGATTCTAGAAGATCAGATTGTGCCGCTCGAGCCCGGCGCAACCAATGCCGCCGTTTTCAACTCCGGGATGGCTGCCATTATGACAGCACTGCTGGCGGTACTTCAACCCGGCGACAGCATCATTTATACGGTTCCTATTTATGGCGGCACCCAGACTCTGATACAGGGATTTCTTCAGCCCTTCGGCGTTGCGGGCATTCCGGTGACGGCGGGCGATTCGCGAGGGATTGAGAAAGCGATTCAGACGGCTAAAAAGCTTCGAGTGATTTTGATTGAGACGCCAGCCAATCCGACCATCGTGATGACGGACATCCGGCGCGCGTGCGAAGCGGCCGCAAATCGAAAGCCGACGGAAAACGGAGCGTCCGGAACTGAGCGGCCGATAGTGATGATTGATAACACATTTCTTGGCCCCGCGTTCCAGCATCCGCTCACGTTGGGCGCCGATATCTCGCTTTATTCCGCCACCAAGTATCTAGGCGGCTTTAGCGACATCATCGGGGGAGTGGCGCTCGCGCGAGACGCCAGTTTGATGAATAAGATCCGGTCAAAGCGGAGTCTTTTCGGCAACATTCTGCAGCCGGACGAATGCTGGATTTTGGATACGCGCCTTCCGACTGTTGGGCTGCGCATGAACCGGCAAAGTAAGAATGCGCAGCGTGTCGCCGAAAAACTGGTGGGCCATCCGAAGATCAAACGGCTCTACTATCCGACTCTATTTGACGATCCTGAACAGAGGCGAATCTATGAGAGTCAGTGCGACTATCCGGGTGGGCTACTTTCGATTGACCTACAAGGCGGAAAGCGTGCCGCGTTCGATTTTCTGCGCAATTTGAAACTTGCTCGCAACGCTGTGTCATTGGGCGGCGCGGAAACACTTGCGTGTCACCCACGGAGCACGACTCACTCCGCATGGAGCGCAGCGGACCTTGACGAGGCCGGCATCGGCGATGGCCTCGTCCGCGTATCGTTCGGCATCGAAGACTGGCGCGACCTGCTCGCCGACTTCGAAGCAGCACTAGATCGGGTCTAGAAATTGTACTTCAAACCGAACTGAATTTCGCGAGCGCCTTGCGACGCGTTCACGAGACCAAGGTTCGGGCCGAGGCCGGTGCTGGGTGCGTTCAAGATCGGCGTGTTCGTGAAGTTGATGGCCTGCGCCTTCAACTCCAGATTCTGGTGCTCCGTAATACTAAACAGCTTGGAAATGGCGAGATCCGCAGTATGGATGCCAGGACCTCTAACGATTCCAACGCCACAATTTCCGAAGCCAGACGATGGTTGGTAGAACGTGCTTTGATTCCACCATTGGAAACCGCCCGCGGGAGAATTTCTCTCGCCATATACCTGCGGAGGCGCGCTGCAGCTTGCCAAGGCTCCGAAAGAACCTGTGCCCGAAACATCGTTGGCGCTGATCGTGAACGGAAACCCGGAATGGAAAGTGAGAATGGAATTGATCTGCCAATCGCCGATAAATGCGTTGACAACGGGGCTCAGATTTTTTCCGAATGTGCGGCCACGGCCAAACGGAATGTCATAAGTAATATATCCGTTGAAGGCATTCTTCAGGTCGTAGTAGCAGGACCCGTAGTAAGAATGGGCATCGTAGGTGTTCTGCCAATAGTAGTAGTTGCCTGCGCCTTGGCCTCCGCCACCGTAATAGCCTATGGAGTCTGTGAGGCATTTCGACCAGGTGTAATTGAACTGGAACTCCAGCCCATTACTCAGCCGCTTTTGAATGCTTGTCTGCAAAGCGTTGTAATTTTGGATGCCGTTCGTCTGCGTTAGCTTGTCCGTCGGATTGTCGGCTAACAGCGCGGGATTTCCTGCCAAGTAGGGACTGGGGTAAACGACGCCGTTCGCGGCCAAGTAACCTTGCGACGCGTTAATCGGCACCATCAGGTGATCGTTGTTCTGACCGACGTAGGCAACTTGAAGAGTGGTGGAGCTTCCGAACTGGTGTTGAATGCTGACGTTCCATTGATTCGCGACAGCCGGCCGATCGTTCGGATCCCAGGTAAAGATGGTCGCGCCCGCGAAACAGGCCGGCGATGACGCTAATGCGGCCGCAGGTGTACAGGAGCCGCTGCTTGAAAAGCCGGAGAATCCTTGATCGAGCGTAGTCGGCGGAAGCACGAGATCAGAACCTGACGAATAAGTCACGAGATGACCGTTCTGCCACGGTGGATTGCGCGTTAAGCGCAAGTTCGTGCCCGTCCCTTCGAGATAACTCGAAAGTGTGTAAGAAGCTCGAATGACTGTGTTCGCGACAGGCGACCAGGCGATGCCGATGCGGGGCTGGAAGTTAGCGATTCCGTTGTACTGGTTATACAAGGCGTTGTTGTCGTTAAATAGGTTCGTTTGCCCCGAGAGCAGCACCTTGCCCGTATACTCCTGGAAGTTCGTCTGACGATTGTGAACTTCGTCCCACGGGGTATGAAGTTCCCAGCGCACACCGATATTGAGTGTCAGGTTGTTGGTGACTTTCCAATCGTCTTGCACGAAAGCTGCGTAAATTGTGGAGCGCTGTCCCCAGGTTCCCCCGCCCGCGCCGACGCCGACCTGTTGAGGAAGCCCGAGCAAAAAGTCGGCTTCGGGTATTCCCTTGCTGACGGCGGCGCCTCCGACAGTGTCGCCGGTGTATTGACCGTTAAATGTAAAGACCCCGGCAAGACCTTCGTTACCTGAATAAAAGACATTGATGCGTTGCCGGAAATATTGAAATCCGGCGTGAAGCGAGTGAGAGCCTTTCGTAAGGATGGCCGTATCCTCTGCCTGAATTACTGTAGAAGCAAAATCTTGGGTAACATCGGCGTTTCCGAATCCGCTTACGTTACCGCCGCTGAAGGTCAATCCTGGAAGAAAAGAGGAGGGCGCCCCGGGCAATCCGAAGTTGGTGTTGCCGCCCGGATTCGTGTTGCCCGTCGCGGCCGGATAATAATTGACGCCGGCGCGAATGTCGTTTATGAAACTGGGGCTAACGCTTCTCGTGTAATCGAGCACGCCATTGTAGAGGGGAAAGTTATTGAAGCTGTTATACAGCAATGGCTGGCTGTTCGTGCTGGGGTTGACGACTTTCTGCTGTGAATACCGGCCGAAGATGTGATCTTTTTCCGATGCGGCCCAATCGATTTTGATGTCGCCCTGGTCGCCGTTAGTAGAGCTGTGCGTGGTGTTAACCTGATTGTTCACCAGATTGCCGTTGATGGGCGCTGGATACTGCGACGAACCGAGAATCTTCACCGCCAGCGGACTCCAAAATTGCGAGGGAATCTGGTTATTCAGGAATGGCGTTCTGTTTGAAGCTGTCGGACTCGAATATGGATTGTAGAGTTGCTGGGCACGATTGTTGCAGATGCCGTTGGTGAAGCCGGCGGTACAAATCTGCGAAAAATTACCGGCTCGCTCGGCGGCGGTGAATACGGTGAAGCCGCTGCCGGTAGCAGGTTGATCGTAGCGAGAACCTTGGTAGTCGGCAAAGAAAAACAACTTATCTCGTATGATCCTTCCGCCAACGCCGCCGCCAAATTCATTCCAACGCAGCAGGGGCCGTGGAATGTTCTGGAACTTATTCGCCCACTCATTGGCGTTCAGCTTATCGTTGCGAAGGAACTCAAAAGCGACCCCATGGAATTGGTTGGTGCCGGATTTGAGACTTACGTTGACGATGCCGCCCATGAAGTTCCCGAACTCCGCAGAAGCATTCTGCGTGATGAGGTTGAATTCTTGAATGGAATCGACGCTGGGCGCGAAGCCAACGTTGTTTTCGGAGACCTGGTCATTGTTCATCCCATCAAGAAAATACGTGTTGGCCTGCTCGCGATTGCCATTGATGTAAGGCCGGCCGCTGCCGAACGTAGTCATTGGACCCGTGAACTCACTGGGATCGGTAGTAACCGAGCCGGGTGCAAGCAAAGTGAGCTGATTATAGTTACGGGTCGCCAGAGGCAGTGCCACATTCGTCCGGGCGTCGAGCACTGTACCGAGTTGCGTGGTCTCGGTCTGTAACACAGGCGCCGCGCTTGTGACTTCGACGGTTTGGCTGACATTACCCACTTGCAATTGGAAATCGACCTTGGCCACTTGGTTCAGCACGAGCGTGATGTTTGACTGAACCGCAGCCTGGAAGCCAGCATTTTCAACGCGGAGCTCATAACGGCCAACCGGCAGGCGCTGCAAATTGTACGCCCCGTCACCTCCCGTCGTGGTGGGAAAGGTTGTGCCGCGATCGAGATCTTTTGCGACCACTTTGGCGCCAACGATTGCTGCGCCGGTGTTATCCGTGACGGTTCCGTTGATAGAAGCGGTTATCTCCTGGGTCAAGGCGGGGATCGTGAAGAAAAGAAACGCAAGCGGCAGCGTAGATACGGCAAGCGCCTTCCGGATAGTGTGCATGGTGAAAGAAACCTTCCTGTCAGAGGCGCGTAGCGGAGTACTTCACACGCCAGCAACAAATCGACTGTTGGGGATTTTAAAGTTAAATCGAAAGCGGTGTCAAGACAAAAAGAAAGAAAACGAAATTGCGGCAAACAACACAGGCAAGCAAAACTACTAGAAAGCGCATTATTGCGAAGTTCAGGCGAAAGATATTTAAACCAGGACGACTTCGATACCTTTAGAACGCAGTGCGGCCACATCTTCAGGCGGCGCGGCGGCGTCGGTGATGACGCGGTGGACGGCGTGAAAATCGGATATCAGGGAAAGGCTGCGATGGCCGAATTTACTGGAATCGGCAAGCACCGTCACTTCAGCAGAAGATTCCATCATGCGGCGGTTGAGCTGTGCCTCCATGATGTCGAGCGTCGTGAGACCCACGTGCACGTTGAGTCCGACGGTGCTCATAAAGCAGTGATCGGCGTGAAGGGATTGCATCATGTGCTCTGCGTGAGGACCCACAAAGGCAGTAGATGGATGCCGGAGGAAGCCGCCGAGCATGACCAGCGACACATTGGGAATGCCCGCTATTTTTTGGGCGATATTCAACGCGTAGGTAATAACAGTTACGTTATCTGGCGCGTTACGGCGCAACTCGGAAGCTAACGCAGCCGACGTGGAACCAGTACAGAGAATGATGGTTTGCAGCGGCCTGACAAGTTGAGCGGCCGCTTGCGCGATTCGCACCTTTTCTTCGTGGTGCATGCCCTCGCGAACTTTGAGTGGATGCTCGGGCGCGGCGGCGAGCGGCTTAATGCCACCGCCGTGGGACCTGATAAGCGCGCCACTTTCGGAAAGAGCATCGAGATCACCGCGCGCAGTAACCGCTGAAACTCCGAAGCGACGGGCAAGCTCTTCGACAGTGACTCTTCCGTTTTGGCCTAGGACATCTAAAATCTCGCGCCGGCGTTCTTCGGCAAGGAGACGAATCGGTCTGCGTTTCGCCATTCTAGGAGAGGAAACAGCCAGGTAGACCTAGTGTACCCGAGCAAAGCAAAAACACAACTAAATTCTTACGTTTTATTTCTTTTCCCTTTGGCGCTGTAAACCCCCATTAACGCGCTTCCGATGGGTTGTGCCTGTAGATCGATCGTAAACGCGAACGATCTATCAACTCAAACTGTGGGAAAGAAGAGGTCATTAGCTCATCAAACTCAGAACTTACCATTGCCAACAGAACATCGCGCCGGTTTTGATCCAGAGAGAGTTGCAGTTTGCTTAAGATCTGCCGAAGAACCTCATTTCCGAACGGATTAAAAAAGTAGAGAACCAGGGGCCGGTCAGGAAATTCGTAATCGAGCGCATCAGCATTCAGCAGTTCGATGTGATGAATGCTTTGAGGGAAATGCTTGCAGCGAGCCAAATTCTGTCGAGCAATTTCGTGCAACGACGGCCTTAATTCAATGCCGATAATCTTTTTGTAGCCATGTTCGGCAGCCAGCAGCAGAACGCGGCCTTTTCCAGAGCCGAAGTCAATGAATACTGTTTCGCTATTATTTTGAGAGGGAACGTCGCGGAGTACTCGTCGAATGACTCGTGGCCTTGTAGGTAAGTACCAGAACCCACGACTAGTATCTAGTTTCCCGGCGAAATCAATTGCGGTCGCGCGAGTCTCAACCTTATGCCAGAGATCGAAGCAAAAGGATTCCAATCGCACGATCCAAGCGGCTAAGATCCGCACTATTCGCACGTCTCATGCTACAGGTTTATCAACGCAAAATTGGGGTTGGCGTTTAATGTTTCCACTGAGTAGTAAGCCAAGGGGAGTAACGCATGCGCAGCGCCGCAGAGGCAGTAAAGGCTGTACCGGAGCATCAGATTTACTCAGCCGCAGTGGTTTGCAAAGAGCGGGAATTGGAGGAGTTGTGCACCTGTCTTGGGCCGCTGTTGGAGCCTAGGACGTCCTTCGCGCGACCTGACTTTTTTTTGGCCTCCATTTCGCGGGGTGTTTGGAAACCGCGCATCGTCGCGGTGAAGCAGCGCGGAGAACTTGTCGGCGCGCTTTACGCAAAAGAGCGCCGGGTGGCGGGCATATCGACAGGGATCATCTATGGCGATGCCACGTTAGCCGGCATGGTAACAGCCAAGGCATCTTTTCGCGGGGCTGTTTTCTACGCGGCGGTTGATGCTCTTTTGAGAAGACGCACAACTTTGGGACTTCGGTTGTTGTTGCCACCGGACAGCTACGAAGTGCAAATGTTGGAATCGTTGGTCAGGCAACACAACGTTGACTACACAACCGCGCCGGCGGAAAACCACGTACTTTTGCCACTTGGTCACACATATGATGAATTTCTCGGCCGCTTAGGACCACGGACGCGGCGAAACTTCCGCTATTACCGGCGCAAGTTTGAGCTTGACGGAAGTGCGTACGTTGAAGATGTGCCAATGGCTGAATTTCGGATGGCCGCGGAAACATTGTTGCGGCAGAAAGTGGTGGGCGCGGACCGCGAGGGTGTTGCACGAGCGTTTGCAATGTTTGCCCAAGCACGGAAACCCATACTTACCGGCTTGCGAGACAAGAACGGCAATTGGCTCAGCCTTCTGGGCGGCTGGTTTGAAGACGGTCGGCCCATCATCTTTTTCCAGATGAACAGCGACAAGCACCATTCACGGTCATCACTATGCCTGGTGCTGCGCGGCTATTTCTTCGAACGTCTTATCAGTTCCGGCATCCGGAATGTCATTTTTTGGGCCGGAGTGGGTGAACCTCTGAATCGCTGCTCGACTCCAATTCCAACGGTGAGCGTGTACATTGATAAGCGCCAACTTCTGTGGTCCGGGTTTCGCAGCGCGATTGCGAGTGGCATGCGAAGATTGCCCCGGGAAATGGCATGGCGCGCGGACTGGATTGTCCCCAACAGCAGATCGGGAGCGCAATCCGGCGCGGCTGACATTGCCATGGAGGCCGAGTAAGGCTGTTAGCATGAGCATGTAGTGAAACTGGCTGACGCAATCAAGACAGCGCGCGGCGTGAAATTGAGTCACGCTCAGAAGTTTGCGCAACATGTAGTGCCTGAAGTTGTCCGGCCGGCGCGTATCATCTGGAATCAGGCAATTGGCGGCGTGTTCGTGCTTTTTGCGCTACTGTTCTTTGGGAATGCGTTCCGCTATTTCGATTCCAAAACGGGCGTTATCAACAGTCCGGTCGGATTAGCGTTTTCGCTTTTTCTCGCGCTGGTAATGACGTTTTTCGGCATCACGTCCTTCCTGAAGGCCCGCCGGATCGGCAGGCGAGTTCGCTAACTTGCCGAGCCCGGAAAAACCAGGACAATTTCCTTTCACGCGCGGCATTTATCCCGATATGTATCGGCGGCGTCTTTGGACAATGCGCCAATACGCCGGATTCGGAACGGCAGAAGAGAGTAACAAGCGTTATAAATACCTTCTGTCGCAGGGGATCACTGGATTGTCGGTCGCGTTCGATCTACCCACGCAGATGGGCATGGACTCGGATCATGCGCTGGCTGGGGGTGAGGTGGGGCGCGTCGGCGTCGCTATCGATTCGCTGTCGGACATGCAAGCGCTGTTTGATGGCATTCGGCTGGAGAACGTCAGCACCTCGATGACGATCAATTCGACAGCGGCGATCCTGTTGTCGCTGTACGTCCTGGTGGCAGAGAGCCAGGGAGCGGATCGCAGAAAACTTTCCGGCACGATACAGAACGACATATTGAAGGAGTATATTGCGCGCGGGACCTATATTTATCCGCCCGGACCGGCGATGCGCATTATCACGGACCTGTTTACCTGGGCCGGTGAAGAGATTCCCGAGTGGAACACAATTTCGATTAGCGGCTATCATATTCGCGAGGCCGGATCGACGGCGGTGCAAGAAGTAGCCTTTACTTTGGCCAACGCCATTGCCTATATCGAAGCAGCAGTGGCGGCGGGGCTGGATGTTGATTCGTTCGCGCCAAGAGTGAGTTTCTTCTTTAACGCACATAACAACTTTCTGGAGGAGATTGCAAAATTTCGCGCGGCCCGGCGTCTTTATGCGCACATCATGCGGGACCGGTTCGGCGCGAAATTGGAAAGAAGTTGCATGCTGCGCTTCCATACTCAAACCGGCGGATCGACACTGACAGCGCAGCAGACGGAAGTAAATGTCGTTCGAGTGGCGCTCCAGGCAATGGCGGCGGTGCTGGGCGGGACGCAATCGCTGCATACAAACGGGCGAGACGAAGCGTTGTCGCTACCAACGGAGCAATCGGCACGAGTGGCACTACGAACTCAGCAGGTGATTGGATACGAGAGCGGGGTGGCCGCCGTACCCGACCCGTTCGGCGGAAGCGAATACATTGAGCAACTCACGGACGAGATTGAAGCCGCATCTCGGGAATATATAGCGAGGATCGACGCGATGGGCGGCGCCGTGAAAGCAATTGAACGAGGTTATGTTCAGAGCGAGATCCAGAATTCGGCTTATCAATACCAGAAGGCAATCGAAGAAGGACGACAAGTGGTCGTGGGGGTCAACAAGTTCCAGACCGATGAGATGGAGTCTCCAAAGCCATTTCGTGTCGATCCCGAACTGGAGAAGCGACAGGTAGAACGGGTGCGGGAGGTGCGTGCTTCACGCTCGGCGGCCGAAGTATGCGAGAAGCTGTCGGAATTGGAAGCGGCTGCACGATCGACGGGCAATCTGATTCCGCGCATTCTTGAAAGCTGCCGTGCGCTGGCAACCGTCGGCGAAATTTCAGATACTCTGCGGCGCGTCTTTGGCGAATACCGCGAATCATTCTGAGCGAAACGCGCCAAACCTACAATAAGCTTTGGAAGCAATCTACGTCATAGGCGGTGGTTTGGCAGGGTGCGAAGCTGCCTTTCAAGCCGCAGAGGCCGGCGCAGGCGTCACACTATTCGAAATGCGACCGGTGAAATCGACTGCGGCGCATAAGACGGATTGTTTCGGTGAACTAGTCTGCAGTAACTCTCTCAAAAGCGAGCAAATCAATTCCGCGCCATGGTTGCTGAAGCAAGAAGCAAGATGGTTGGGATCACTGCTCTTACGCGCGGCAGATAAGGCGCGTGTGCCGGGCGGACATGCGCTGACCGTCGATCGTGAAGTGTTCAGCGCTGAAATCACGCGAGCAATCGAAGAACATCCTTCGATCGAGGTTCGGCGGCAGGAAGTCACCGAAATTCCGCGCGACTGTATTGTTATCATTGCGACCGGCCCGTTAACGAGCGATGCGTTGGCGAATGAGATCAGCCGAGTTACAGGTGCAGATCGCTTGTTTTTTTACGACAGCATCAGTCCGATTGTGGCTGCTGACTCCATCGATATGAGCTTCGCGTTCCGTGCGTCGCGATATGGAAAGTCGCTCGATGGAACCGACGATTACATCAATTGCCCATTTACGCAGGCCGAGTACGAGACATTCTTGGATGCTCTGCTCAACGCCGAATGTTACGAGGCGCATATCGAGCAAGATAAGATTCCGTTCTTTGAGGGCTGTCTTCCGATTGAAGAGATTGCACGCCGGGGGCGCGACACGCTGCGGTTCGGCCCGATGAAGCCGGCTGGATTGGATGACCCGCGCACAGGCCGATGGCCGTATGCGGTGGTGCAGTTACGGCAGGAGAATGCACGCGCCGACAGCTACAACCTGGTTGGTTTTCAGAATCATATGCGATATGGAGAGCAGGCGCGCGTGTTCCGACTCATTCCGGGATTGCAGAATGCCGAGTTTTTGCGTTTCGGCCTGATGCATCGAAATACGTACATCAACTCCCCTGCTCTGCTGCGGCCGACGCTGCAACTGAAAAGCGATGAGCGAATCTTTTTTGCGGGTCAGATTTCGGGCGTCGAGGGATATGCCGAATCCATTGCAACCGGGTTGCTCGCGGGACGCAATGCGGCGGCAGTTGCATCGGGCGAAGCTCCTGAGATATGGCCGCGACAGACAGCATTGGGAAGTTTGACCCATTACATTACGCAAGCAGATGCCGGGAATTTTCAGCCGGCGAATATCACCTTCGATTTGCTTCCGGCGCTTGATGACGAAGCAAAGCGAAAGCTGCGCCACGACAAGAAAGCGCGGCACGCGGAGATATGCCGCAGAGCACAATATGCGTTTGAAGAGCACTTGAATGCCCGCGATACGCGATTGCATCTCGAACTATCTCGCTGAGTTGCCGCGGCGTGGCGTATCGGCGCACACCGTTCGCAACTATGGTTCAGATCTGGAACAGTTCGCCAACTACTTCGAGCCGCCGGGAGAAACTGCGCCGCCGATCGAGCAGCTTGATTTAGCGCTGTTGCGCGAGTGGCTGGCTAGCCTCTATGATCGGCGCTTGAACGTGGTGAGCATACGGCGCAAGTTGGCTGCGGTGCGGGCGCTGTTTCAGTTTCTGCTACAAGAGGGCATTCTCCATAAGAATGTGGCGAAGCGGCTGAAAACGCCAAAGACTAAACAGCGGTTGCCTGACGTGATGTCGGCCGAAAAAACGAATAATCTTCTCGACGCGGTTGAGCGCGGCGAGCCATTGGAGAAACCGTCGAGAGAACGCGATTTGGCTTTTCTCGAAGTGCTATATGGATGCGGGATTCGCGTGAGTGAATTGACCGGTATCAATCTCGACGATCTGGATCTGCGTAGCGGTTGGTTGCGCGTACGCGGCAAAGGAAACAAAGAGCGCGAGGTGCCGCTGCCCGAACGTGCGATCGCGGCGATAGAGCGGTATTTGGAAATGCGGCACGCGGCTGGGGATGAGCGGGCGCTATTGGTTAACTCTCGCGGCACCCGCTTGAGTGACCGGCATGTGAGACGGTTAGTCAAACTGTATGCGCTTGCCGCGACCGGAGATTCGACCGTGCATCCGCATAGCTTTCGCCATGCCTATGCGACGCATTTATTAGCGGATGGGGCCGATCTGCGAGCGATTCAAGAGTTGTTAGGGCATGCGCGGTTATCGACGACGCAAAAATACACGCAAGTTTCCTTGAAGGATTTGCAGGCAGTCTACGACAAGGCGCACCCGAAAGCGTGAAGGAGAATAATTTGCAACGGCGCCGTTTTCTTACTTCGTTGAGTGCAGCTTCGCTTGCTACCGGCACCGCCGTCCGTTTAACTGGCGCCCCCGAACGTGGCAGCGCACAAATGAAGCTGGGATGCCAGAGTGCACCGACAAACGATGCACATCTCAAATATTTGGCTCGTTATGGCGTTCGGCATATCTGTGGGTATCCACAAATCGAGGGCGACCGGTTATACGCAACTGTGGACGAACTGAGCCGCACAAAGGAATTGGCTGCGCGCAACGGCATTAGCCTGGATTGCATTGCGGCGCCATTTCTTACGTCGTCACATATCGACAAAGAAAAACATCCCGCGATCATGCTCGGGGATAGCCCTGAACGGGATCGCGACATTGAAGCGTTACAGACGCTGATTCGCAATTGTTCGCGGGTAGGGATTCCGTCAATCAAATACAACATGAGCATTCTCGGCGTGCTTCGTACCGGACGGATTCCAGGGCGCGGCGATGCCACTTACAGCGCCTGGAAATTGCGGGATGCGCGGCCGAGCACTCCACTGACGCGAGCGGGCCAAGTCAGTGCAGACGCGTTTTGGGAGCGCATCACCTATTTTCTGGAGCGCGTGATACCCGTCGCCAGCGAATACAAAGTCCAAATGGCATGCCATCCGCACGACCCCGGAGTGCCGCCAGAAGGTTATCAAGGAGTTGTCCGGGTTTTGGGAACCGTGGATGGATTAAAGAAATTCCTCACGATTCAAGAGAATCCGTATCACGGATTGAATTTCTGTCAGGGCACCGTTTCGGAGATGCTGCACGATCCCGGAACCGAGATCTTTGATGTGATCCGCTACTTTGGAACGCGGCGCAAAATCTTCAACGTTCACTTCCGAAATATTAGGGGCCACCGCGATGAGTTTGTCGAGGTTTATCCGGATGAGGGCGATGTCGATTTCGTGAAAGCGATCCAAGTCTACAAAGAAGTTGGTTATTCGGGGATGCTGATGCCCGATCATGTCCCGCAGGCCGCCGACGACCCCGACGGACTTCAATCTTTTGCATATTGTTACGGTTATATTCGCGCGCTGATTCAGTCGGTCGATCGACTGGCCTGAAGCGCGCTGCCGTGTACTAAGTCGAAGAAGATTGCTGGCTAGAAGCCGAAGGAAATCGTAACTTCCAACTGATCGCGCATAGTTGAAACGGTTGGCGAACGGAACGTGTCGCCCATCCAGCGTGTGTAGCGTACTTC
>DASREJ010000093.1:0-10922 GCA_035652115.1 Bryobacteraceae bacterium | reverse complement strand
TAATCTAACGGCCGTCGATGACGAAGGCCCTTCGCACCAGAGATCCCGGCGCTGATCTACCAGCCTTCGCGCTTTCGTAATTCGGCGATATGCGCAACGTGATGACGGCAGTGCCACGCGTAAAGGCCCAAAGTCCAATCGAGCTTGATTGGGCCGTGCTCCGGGTGAACAAATGTGCGGCTGAAATCTTCATCGCGCAGCGAACGCAACAGGCTCACCCAACGCCGATGAAGCGCATCGGTTAACGATAGCGATGGCTCAACTGGACCTGACTTTGCATCCGGAAGCTCGGCCCACGCTGCCTCCTCGTAGGGCTTAATTGTCGGCGAATTCTCTGTGAGCGCCAGACGAAAGCGCACATAGCTGTTTAGATGACTATCGGGAAGATGATGCACCACCTGCCGCACCGTCCAACCGCCAGGACGATACGGCGTATCCAATTGATTGTCACTTAATCCTCGTACCGCCTCAGTCAGCTTGCGCGGCAGTGACTCTAACTCCGCGATCCAAGCCGCGCGATCTTCAGGTGTAATAGCAGCAGGCGGCGCATATCGCCCGACCGGAAATCGCAAGTTGTCGTTGTCCATTGATTGAGCTAGTGTAACGTCCTTCCATGCTATCGTTGAGGTTGTAAAATCGGGCCCTTAGCTCAGTTGGTTAGAGCGCTACCTTGACACGGTAGAGGTCAGAGATTCGAGTTCTCTAGGGCCCACCATCACCGAAAAATCGCGCCTGCGCAATCTATTCACCGCCGCATTTCGCGCTGCCTCAATGGTCGTCAATGGCAGCAGCAAAGAAGCGCTGCATCCAACAGCGGTAAAGCGGCGTAACTTTGATACCAGGCGCAACTCTGGCGTTCTTTGCAGCGATGAGCATGGCAACGCCGCCGACCTCGGCAATTCCAGCCAGCAGCAACAAGCGGATGCAAAAACTCTGTATCGCAACTCACACATCGGAGGCATTTTATGCTTTACTAAAACTAGTGTCTTTCTCGTTATCGAAGGCTCCCGGACTCACAGAGCTAACCACCATTCAGCAGTATCATTCCCTGCTTTCTGAAGAGCTCAGCATCATTTTCAAGCACAGTCCGACGTGTCCCATCAGCGTCTTTGCACATCGCGAAGTTGCACGCTTTTGTGAGAGTCAGTCGGACACGACCGTCTATCTCATCTCCGTCCGACGTCAGCGCGATATCGCGCGCCATGTTGCCGAGCACACGGGTGTGCGGCACGAATCGCCGCAAATCGTAGTGCTGCGCCGCGGTGGCGTGCTCGCCTCGGCGTCTCATGATGAAATTACTGCTGAGTGGATCGCATCGGCTATTGCATCCAGTCCAGCAGCGCAATAATCCCTTCCTCTTCGTCCCTTCCGGCGCAACGTTCTGCAGTGCTGTTAAGTTGAAGGAATGTTGACAACGGAAACTAAGCGCATCGCACCTCCCAAGCGGCTTCTTTATGGGCCGGGCCCCTCAATGGTTGACGCCCGCGCATATGAAGCCATGACCCAGCCGGTCGTCGGCATTCGCGATTCGTATTTTCTGGAGATCATGAGTGAAATTCAGGCCGGTCTTCGCAACGCATTTGGCACGGCCAACACCGCGACCTTTCCCATTCCTGGAGGTGGAGGCGCAGGAATGGAAGCGGCGGTCGCGAACTTTGTTCTACCTGGATCGAAATTTGTGGTCTTCGCGGCCGGCATTTTTGCCGACCGCATGAGTGCTTCCGGCCGTCGGCAGCGGGCGAATGTGGTTCGCTTCGAAAAGCCATGGGGCGAGGTATTCACCGCGGAAGAAGCCGAAGCGTTCATACAGCGCGAACGGCCTGACGTAGTTGGCTTCGTGCAGGCAGAAACATCCACGGGCGCTTATCAGTCGGGGCGCGCCATTACTGCCGCCGCGCGCAAGGTTAACGCCATAGTTATTGCCGATTGCGTAACCTCGCTGGGCGCAATGCCGGTAGAGTTGGATTCCGTAGGCATTGACGTCGCATACAGTTGCTCACAAAAAGGGCTTAGCTGCCCTGCCGGACTATCGCCGGTTTCTATGTCTCCACGAGCGTTTGAATGGCTGCAGAAACGTCCCGAAGAGCCTTGGTCCTGGTATTTGGATTTGGCTTTGCTCAGCAAATACTACGAACCGGCGCATGCCTATCACCACACTCCGTCGCCTCCCTTGTATTACGCAATGCATCAGGGCTTGGCTGTCATCGAGGAAGAAGGACTGCAGAACCGCTGGTCACGCCACCAGCGCGCCAATCACCGCCTGATTGCCGGCCTGCAAAAACTCGGCTTTGAGCCGTTTGTGAAAGATGCCGAGAATCGGATCTGGCATCTTACAACCGCTACACCGCCGGTTCGCATCAACGAAGCGACCCTGCGTCAAAAACTTCTTGACCGATACGGAATTGAGATCGCATCAGGATTGGGGCAACTCTCCGGGAAGGTTCTACGAATCGGGACGATGGGACCCCTTGCGACAGATGAGAATGTCGACTTCCTGGTAGAGTCCATAGCCGACTGTCTCTGACGCAAATAATGTCTTCCGACTTCGTCATTCAACTCGGCCTCTGCCAGCTTCAACTGCTCAAAGGCGACATCACCAAGATCGCCGTGGATGCAATCGTGAACGCAGCGAACTCATCGCTTGCAGGCGGCGGCGGGGTGGACGGAGCGATTCATCGCGCGGGAGGGCCCGAAATCATGCGTGAACTGAGTGAAGTCGCGGCGCGCATCGGAGGCCATTGCGATACCGGGCAAGCTGTCGTGACGGGTGCAGGACTCCTGCCGGCGAAGTATGTATTTCATGCAGTCGGACCTAATTATCGCGATGGGAAGCACGGCGAAGCAGAGCTTCTAAAGTCTTGCTATGCGAATTGTATGAAGTTGGCGGAAGACTATGACGTAAAGACGATCAGCTTTCCTTCAATCAGCACAGGAATCTACGGTTACCCAATCGAAGAGGCTGCTGGTATCGCCATCCAAACGGTAGTGGAGTGGCTGCGCGATCACACGGGCCCGGTTCGTACCGTCAAGCTCGTGCAATTTAGCGACCGCGACCACGACGTCTATCGAAGGCGCGCCCAGAACTTGCACGGGAATGCCGCACCCGCTCGTTAAAATGTAATTACTTAATGCAAGTTCTCGAGGCGGGAAGCCATAAGTATCTGTTGCTGGAGCTGGATCCGGAATCCATTGGCAATATCGCGCGGCAAGCCGGTTTCGAAGTAAAGATCGACGATCAACAGCGCGTAGTGTCGTTGGACCTCGCGGCGACCGACCGCCAGGCTCCGCTACTCCTGTTCGACGCTGCAGATCCCGGCAATCTCGGTTGGTTTTCGCGCTGCCAGTTCTATGTCGATGGCAAATCGGGAAGCGTCTTGCAAACTCCGCTTTTTCTGGCTAACCAGCGCGATAAGAACGGCCGCGCTCTCCCACATTCCGTGCGCGTTCAGATCGCGAAAGAGCTACCTGGAAATTTTCGGATGCCAGGGCGGCAGCCGGTCAACGAACAGGTGGTTTATATGGTTTTGGTCAACTTGCTCAACGCGCTGTTGAAAACGGGCGTCGGCGTCTGCGGCGGCCCAACCGTAAAGCCGCTCGCCGGCCGCACCGAAAACATAGGTCCGCGCAACTAGCGTTCCCGGTTCTAAAGCGCCTTCACTTCTTTCTTGGCGCGCTCCACCACGTCTTCAATCTGCTTTTGGTACTGCTGCAAGAGATCTTCGCTCGTGGCTTCGAACCGCATCACCAGCACGGGCTGTGTGTTAGATGCACGCACAAGTCCCCAGCCGTTTTCAAACGGCACGCGGACACCGTCAACTTCGACGATGGGGCGGTCACGGCGCATGATATCCGCAACTTTAGAAATGACCTCAAACTTGGAATCATCCGGGCAGTCCGTCCGCAATTCGGGTGTCGACACCAGCTTCGGAATATCCTTCAATTGAGCTGAAAGCGAGGCATCTGAGTTGGACACAATTTCTAGCAATCGACACGTTGCATAGATGGCGTCGTCGTAACCGTAGTACCGATCGGCAAAGAACATGTGGCCGGACATCTCGCCGGCCAATTCCGCGTGTTCTTGCTTCATTTTGGCTTTGATCAGAGAGTGGCCGGTCTTGTACATGATCGGCTTTCCTCCCATCTCGCGGATCTTGTCGTACATGACCTGCGAGCATTTGACTTCGCCAATGAAGGTAGATCCGGGTTTCCGTGAAAGAATCTCGCGGGCGAAAATCAGCAGCAGCATGTCTCCATAGACCACCTCCCCATGCTCATCTAGCGCGCCGATGCGGTCCCCGTCCCCGTCAAAGGCGATCCCCAAATCCGCTTTGTGTTCCTTGACCGCCTTTCGCAGATGATTCAAATTCTTTAGGACGGTCGGATCGGGGTGGTGGTGCGGAAATTTGCCGTCCATCTGGAAAAACAATTCCACCGCTTCCACATTCAAACGCGACAAAACAGCGTGCGCGACCGGTCCGGAGGTGCCGTTGCCAGCATCTACAACAACCTTGATTTTTCTTTTCAGATTGAATTGAGCCGCAATCTCCTCAACATACGGCGCAACGGCGTCAACTTTTTCAACCGATCCTTTACCGGAATCCAGATCGTTGTCGGAGATCAATCGGTAGACGTCTTGAATCGCTTGCCCGTGCAGCGTTCCTGTGCCGCAGACGGTCTTGAATCCGTTATATTCGGGTGGATTGTGGCTGCCCGTGATCATGATGCCGCCGTCGGCCTGAAAATGCGTCGCCGCATAGTAGAGGACTGGAGTCGGAACCGTTCCCAAATCCAGCACCTTCGCGCCAGCCGCCAGCAGACCGTTCAGAACGGCGTTGTGCAAGCGTTCGCTGCTCAACCGGCAGTCGCAGCCCAAGCAAATTCGCGTCCCCGCATGACGAATCAGATAAGTGCCAAGCGCTTGTCCGAGGACTTCGGCATCAGGCGTCAAAAGTTCTTCGTCAGCGATGCCGCGAATATCGTACTCGCGAAAAATGTTCCGGTTGAGCATTTGACTAAAGGATAACGACTAACTCATCCGTCAGTTTATTGGAGCATTTCGCGGCGAACCACTAAACTTTCGAGATAGTCTTTGTCCAATTCATAACCGAAGCCGGGATTGTCGCTCACGTCGATGGCGCCATTTGCGGTCACCTCGATATCCGGCGTCACAATATCTCGCTTCCAATAGCGCTTGCTTGCTGAAACGTCTCCTGGCAGAACAAAATCCGGCAGCGTCGAAAGTGCAACGTTGTGTGCGCGGCCAATCCCAGCTTCTAGCATTCCGCCGCACCAGACCGGTATGCCGTTCTTTTCGCAAATATCGTGTACTGCCTTGGCTCCGGCAAATCCGCCAACGCGCCCTAGCTTAATATTGATGATCCGGCAAGCCTGTAACCGAATCGCTTGTTCGGCGTGATGGGGAGATCGGATGCATTCGTCCAAACAGATCGGCGTCTCCAACTTAGACTGCAGAACCGCATGATCGATGATGTCATCGTGTGCCAACGGCTGTTCCATCATCATCAGATAAAACTCGTCTAGCTTTTTAAGATGGTCTATGTCTTTAAGCGTGTAGGCTGAATTTGCGTCCACCATCAGCTTGATCTGCGGAAACTGTTTTCGAACGCTTCGAACCACGTCCACGTCCCAGCCGGGCTTGATCTTCATCTTGATCCGCTGATAACCCGCCGCAATTTCCGCGTCGATTTTTTCAAGCAGCTGTTCAACAGAGTCTTGAATACCAATCGAGACGCCGCACGGAATTTGCTTGCGCGCTCCTCCGCCAATTGCTTTCCAGAGCGGCTCCCCAGCCGTTCTTGCCTGTAGGTCCCAGAACGCTGTCTCAACGCCACCCCGCGCCATATTGTGTCCCCGAATGTATGCAGTTCGTTTGTTTACTTCCGCGGCGGAGGTAAATTCATGCTTCAATACTCGCGGCGCAACATAGTCAATCAAGAGCGGCCAAATGGACCCGGTCCACTCTTCGTTGTAAAAAGGATTCTCGCCTGCGGTAACTTCGCCCCACCCGGATAGCCCATCCGCAACCGCTTCGACAAGGATGATGTCACGCTCGTAGGTACGGCCGAAGCTGGTCTCAAAAAAATGCACCAGCGGCATACGAATGTGCCGCAGAATAATTCGATCTACTTTAATTCCCATTTACCCAATACGTAAGTGCCTGATGCAGCGCTTCTCTCGAATCCAATTACGGCCAACTCATCTCTGAAGTAGCGGTCGAACTGTTCACCTATATCAGTTTGAATCGCTCGTGCATGTTGGTAGTCATTCTGCCGCAATTCATTGATCTCAACAGGAACGCTGATGCGGCCGTCGACATCGGAACGGTCAAAGGGTAAGTCTTGCGACGCTGCTTCCACTCGCTTGGATCGAATCCACCATTCCGCGACCAACCGGTCCGTCGGCAAGCCGCCATGCAAATGGCTGGTGGTAGTGCCATATTGATTATGCACGTAGCGCCGAACAATCGCTCCCAGCCTTTCGATGTTGAAAAAGGCGTTTTTAATCTCCAATGGATCAAACGTCCACTCAATCAGATCGATGCCGGCCGAAAGGGCGTACTCGCGCTGTTTCAACTTCATCGCTCTGCCTAATCCGGTATTTCGGTAATCCGGCGCAACACCTAACATGTGGCTGTGCAAGTAAGGCTTGCCGCCAGGTTTGAGACCGGGGATGCAAAGGCAGAACGCAACCATCTTTGATCCCGCATAAGCGCCCAACACTTGGCCGCCAATTTTGCTTGCCACAACAAAAAGGCGCAGCGGCAGGAGCTCTACGTCTTCAAATCCCCAGATGTCGCGCTGTAATTTAACTACAGCGTCAAATTCTTCATGATATTTAAGCTGGCGAATTTCGGTCACCGCAGCGCGCTTTGTGCTTTGCAATCGCCTATTGTAAGCAATAATCGCGAAATACTCGGGAAATCGCAGGATCTAACCGACCAGATAGACTAGTCCCTACCACTTCTCAAGGAACGCTAATGGCATTCAATCAAAGAACAACTCTGCGCGGCAGTGACAAGAAATCTTTGGCTACGGCTCAACCAATCGGTGCCATTCCACCGGATGACGAAATACGTGTGACCGTGATTTTGCGGCGCAAGAGTTCAGATCCCGTGCCGGCGCCGGGCCCACATCAGCCGCACCTGACGCGCGACCAATTTGCCCAGGAACACGGCGCTAATCCGGACGACATCGCGCTGGTTGAGAAGTTTGCTCACGAATATCAGCTGACCGTAGTCGACTCCAGCGCAGGGAAAAGGCGGGTCATCCTCTCGGGAACCGCTGCCAACATGACCAAAGCATTCGGCGCCGATCTGGCTTGCTACAAAATTGCGGATACCGGCCACACGTTTCGAGGCAGAACCGGAACTATCAGCATCCCAACCGAGCTTGAGGGTGTGTTAGTTGCGGTGGTAGGCCTAGATAATCGCCCAATCGCAAAACCTCATTTCAGACGAAAGAAAAAGCAAGCTGCTTCCACCACGTTCACGCCGCCGCAGGTTGCATCTCTGTACAACTATCCGAAAGGGGTCACCGGCGAAGGTCAGACGGTCGCAATCATCGAACTGGGTGGCGGCTATAACACCGCGGATTTGCAGACTTATTTCCAGAGCCTCGGAGTGACGGAACCTAACGTCACTGCTGTTTCCGTAGACGGCGGAAAGAATACGCCGGGCTCTGATGCGGATGGTGAAGTGATGCTCGATATCGAAGTCGTTGGCGCGATCGCGACTGGAGCAAACATTGCCGTCTACTTTGCGCCGAACACAGATCAAGGTTTTCTCGACGCCATTGTCGACGCCGTTCATGACACGACACGCAAACCGTCGGTGGTCTCTATCAGTTGGGGCGGCCCCGAGGACAGTTGGACGCAGCAATCACTTACCGCTATGAATGGAGCCTTGCAAGACGCCGCCACACTGGGCGTGACAGTCACTGTTGCCGCCGGCGATGACGGCTCAACCGACGGAGCGGGAGACGGAAAACTGCACGTCGATTTTCCTGCTTCTAGCCCTTTTGCTTTAGCGTGTGGTGGAACCACCTTGAAAGCTTCGGGCGGCAAGATCTCTTCCGAAACTGTGTGGAACGAAATCGCAAATAACGAAGGCGCGACTGGTGGCGGCGTCAGCATCGAATTTCCACTGCCCACCTACCAAAGCTCCGCTCAAGTGCCGAAGCAGCCCCAGGCCAACTATGTTGGGCGAGGCGTGCCGGATGTCGCCGGAGATGCCGACCCCTCAACCGGATACCAGATCCGAGTTGATGGGCAAAACCAGGTAGTGGGCGGAACCAGCGCGGTAGCGCCTTTGTGGGCTGCGCTTGTAGCGCTCATGAATGAACAGCTCGGTAAAAACGTTGGCTTTTTAAATCCAGCGCTCTATTCGTTAGGCGAAGCTGATTTTCATGACATCACCAGCGGCAATAACGACGATAGCCATCTGGGTTATTACAATGCGAAATCCGGTTGGGACTGCTGTACGGGCTTGGGAACGCCGAACGGGACCGCTCTGTTAAACGCTATTGCCGGTGGCTCATCCGCCTCGCAGCGTGTTCCCATTCCCGGCAGCACACCCCAGCACGGCGCCTCGGATCGCTTTACCGATCTATCCGATCCAACTAAGAAACTCGTCACCGCAACTTTAATCCTGCGGCGTGCCGGCGGTACGAACGCCGCACAAGAGCTTCTGGCGGGTGCTAAGAATGTTTCGTCCGCGAGCACTCAGGCTGATCCCAATGATGTATCCGCCGTTTGTTCATTCGCTCAACATTATGGCTTGACAATTCTCGACGAAAACTTCGAAACCCGCAGCGTAAAAGTGCAAGGCAATGCGCAGCAGATGAATGAAGCATTTGGCATCAAACTATGTGAAGCCGTTGACGCCAAAGGGAACGACTATCTCACCTATCGGGGCGCACTGACCGTTCCGGCGACGATTTCACCGCTCGTGACAGCCGTGCTTGGGCTCGATCAGCGCTCAGTGGCTAAGCACCACACCGTGGCCTGATTCGCGTTAATAAGTTGATTGGCGTTAATAAATGGCGGGCTCGCCTTCAGGGCGAGTCTTCCAGCGCCGATGAATCCACATCCACTGCTCGGGGTATTCGCGAATCACGCTTTCAATTAGGGTGTGGATTTGCTGCGTATCCTGAGCAATGTCTCCCGTCAGCTCAACCGGTTTGTAGAACCGGAGTACATAACGCCTTTCGAGGGCGTTCCAAAGCGCAAATCCGGGCACCACGGTAGCGCCGGAATGAAGCGCAAGCTTGACAAACGCAGATCCGGCGCAAGCGCGCCGTCCGAAGAAATCGATGAAAACGCCTTCCGCCGCGGTCGTGTTCTGATCGATCAGCACACCTACTGCTTCGTTGTTCTTTAACGCTTTTATCACTAGCCGTGCAGCGTCGCGTTTCAAGATCAATCGATTGCCCGACAACCTTCGCCTCGCTTCAATCAGTTCATCGAGCAAGGGATTATCGAGAGGACGAACCATCACGTTCATAGGTTCGGTCATCAATGCGTGGGCGAAGGCGCTCAACTCCCAGTTCCCCAGGTGTGCCGTTGCAATCAAAACACCGCGCCCTGCTTGCTTCGCGGCCAGATAGTGCTCAAGCCCGTCATACGAGACCCACTGCGAAATGTTGTCCCGGTTCAGGTCCGGGAATCGCGCCATCCCCGCCAGTAATCTCGCAAGACTGCAAAAGACGCCGTCGATAATCTGCTCTCGTTCCCTGGTGCCGAGAGCGGGCATAGCAAATGCGAGATTTGTTCGCGCCACGCGCCGGAGCTTGGGAAGCACAACATCCAATGTGCGCGTACTCAGCCTTGCCAGCGCATTTGAGAGCGGCAGCGGGAGCACGCGCAGAGCGCCGACCAAAAGCAGCGCGAGAATATATTCTCCGCGAACCTGCAGCCAGTTCTTGTTTTGCGCCAATTTCGAAGTTTATTCGATCCAGCCGCCGCCAAGCACTAAGTCGCCATCGTAAAAAACAGCGGCCTGTCCAGGCGTCACAGCGCGCTGCGGCTGATCGAACCGAACGTCAATCTTATGGTTTTCTCCGGTCGGCATTAACGTCGCCGGCGCTGGCGCATGTTTATTGCGAATCTTGACCACGGCTCTACGCGGCTGTTCAAGCGGCGCGATTGAGATCCAATTTACGTCGCTGGCAACCAGAGTGTCGCGCATTAACTCGTCATTGCTTCCGACAATCACGCGACGAGTCTGCGGATCCGTCGCAATGACGTACAGGGGTTCCCCTGCGGCTACGCGAAGACCACGCCGCTGTCCGACGGTGTAGTGATGCGTCCCGGAATGTTGTCCTCTGACCCGCCCGGACGTGTCTACGATCTCTCCTTCCGATTGCTTCGCGTCGATTCCTTTTTCACGAAAATAGGCGTCGATAAAAGCAGCATAGTCGCCGTTTGGCACGAAACAGATTTCTTGGCTATCGTTCTTCTCTGCGACCGGTAATCCGAGTTCTTTGGCCAGTTCACGCACTTGGGTCTTCACCATGCCGCCCAGCGGAAACAGTGTCCGCGCCAACTGAGCTTGCGTCAAACCGAATAGAAAATAAGTTTGATCCTTACTCGCATCTACGCTGGTGCGCATTTGATAACGGCCCGTCACGGTATCGAAGCGTAGACGCGCATAATGTCCGGTCGCGATCATGTCCGCTCCGGCGCCATCGGCCATTTCCAGAAACTGATCGAATTTGATGAAGTTGTTGCAGAGCGTACAAGGAATAGGTGTGCGCCCGGCCAAATAGTCATCGACAAATGGCTTCACGACCTGCTGCTCAAATCGCTCCTCGAAGTTAACTACGTAATACGGGATTTCGAGCAAATTTGCCACAGCGCGGGCGTCGTAGACATCGTCGAGCGAACAGCAGCGTCCTACCGTGCCA
>DASREJ010000092.1:0-4144 GCA_035652115.1 Bryobacteraceae bacterium | reverse complement strand
GGCCGCGGTAACTGAAATCATCGAGAAAATTGCGCCCGAAGTCATCGTCGTCGAAACCACGGGGCTGGCGGAACCGGAGGCGCTCGTGTTCAACATCCAGGAGGCACTGCCGCAGTGCCGGCTCGATGGCGTTGTTTCTGTTATCGACGCGGACATGCTGGTTCGGTTCCCCGAGATTGGTCATACCACCCGCCTCCAAATCGAGGGCGCAGACATTTTGCTTTTGAACAAGGTTGATCTTGTCGATGCGAAGTACATCAAGCCGCTCGAACGAAACTTGCGCGAAATTAATCCGAGCGCGGCAATTATTCGCACGGTGCGCTGCCGAATCGATCCCGAACTTCTGTTCGGCATTGGACGCGAGAGAAAAATCGCAGCAGCACAACCGGGATCACCGATCCCGGCTACAACGCACAAGCATCAGCCTGAATTCGAATCTTTCGCATTCACCTCCGGCAAAATTTTTTCGCGCGATTGTTTCGAAGGCTTTGCAAATGGCCTGTCGGCAAACGTGATTCGCGCCAAGGGTTTCATTCGCTTCGCCGATGGCACACAGCTTTTCAACTTCGTGGCCGGGCGCTGGGATTTGGAACCGTTCGAATCTGATCGGATTCAACTCGTTTTCATTGGGAAAGAAATTGCGGTACAAAGATCAACAATTGTTGCTGCGCTGAGAAAATGCGAAGTCTAATGCGAGTTTATTGCGAGCGCCCGCTGCGCCGTACTGAAGCCAAGGCTGGAATTTCGGGGAATCACGCGCGGGGAAATCTTTAGAATCAGCTTCCCAATAGCCGGATGGATTGGCCGATGTTTCATCCTAGAAAAGTTTTCGCATTCGTAACTTGCCATTTATTCGCGGGCTCAGTAAAACGAGCCGCATCAAAGCCTTCAACAAAATAAACGTCCTCATCACTCATGAAAACGAAATCCACTTCACAAAGAGGACGAAAACTTACGAACAGAGCAGTTCTGCTCATCGTAGTCGCCTTTGCGGTCTGCGCTTTCGCTGCCGTCGCGTGTGCCGAACTCCGTATCCCCACGACCAGTTGGATCGGCGCGAACGGCAGTTGGTTTGTCGCAGGCAATTGGAGTAACGGTGTACCGAGTTCGAGCAAAAGCGCCGACATCAACAATGGCGGCACAGCTAACATAAACAGCACAGGCGCCACGGCTTGCAATCTGATTCTAGGCTATAATTCAACGCAGTCCGGGACAGTGTCCATTAATGGCGGCAGTCTCGCCGTCACGAACGAGGTTGAGGTCGGCGCATTTGGCAGAGGCACCCTGACCATCACAAATGGAGCGACCGTCACCGCTGGCCTTCTGACAATCGCGGCGCTTCATGGGGCTTCAGATTCAGTTGGCACAGTGACCGTTGACGCGGGAACTTTCACAATCAATACACGGGCCGACGTAGGCGGGGACAACGGTACGCCCGGCGGGGTCGCTCTTTTGACCGTTAAGAACGGCGGGATCGTAAGCGCGTCGAACCTTCGCGTGTATGGCTCTGGCACGCTGACTGGCAATAGCACGGTCAGCACCAGCAGCGGAACCACTATCGACGGCACGATTGCGCCGAGTGGGACACTCACGGTAGGCGGTAGTCTGACCTTTTCTGGCACCGCTGCTACCATGCAGTCCAAAGTTGTTCCCGCGGGTGCGGACAACGTTTCTGTCTCGGGCGCAGCTACGCTTACTGGGCGGTTGTCCGTGACTATGACCGGTACGTTTACGCCCGGTACGACATATACTCTCTTGCACTGCGACGGCCCTCGGAATGGAACATTCGCGACCCAGTCAATTAATTACCCGACTGGCCAATGCTTCACCCCAGTCATTACTTACGACGCGCATAACGTTTACCTCTATCTTCAGCCCAACTGTTTGTAAGCGCACATGGCTCATTTTTTCTGCGTGGGCATGGTGTGTCTGCTCGGGATGGGAATTCCGGCAATATCGGGACCAGTGTGCGCCAGTGCCAAAGCCCGAGAGAAGGCCTTCAGTAGAACGCTAACCTTTACGGAGCGAGTCGCTTATCAACAAGCAATCGAAGAGGTCTACTGGCGGCATCGGATTTGGCCGAAGGAGAATCCCGGGCCGAAGCCACCACTAGATGCCATTATTTCGCAGCGTCAGATTGAACAGAAAGTCGAACACTACCTGCGGAAATCGCAGCTGGTCACCGCTCAACGAGGATTGCCAATCAGTGCGAGTGAGCTTCAGGGCGAGATGGATCGCATGGGCAGTCATACCAAACAGCCTGAAGTCCTGCGCGAACTGTTTGCTGCGCTCGGGAATGATCCATTTGTTATCGCTGAGTGTCTGGCACGGCCTATCTTGGCGGAGCGGCTTATCGATGGCCCAGTTGTAGTGGCAGGCGTGTTGGCTGTACTGACAAGCTTGTCTGCAGGCGACACGGCTGCTTCTACAGGGAACCGCATTCGTACGACCGCAAACTCGGATAGTGCTCACTATAGGCCGCCGGAAATCGCTCTTTTGGACTGCACGGATGATACGTGGACAGCCACTAGCACAACCGACGCGCCAGATGGCCGAATTGACTACACTGCGGTGTGGACCGGCAATGAAATGATCGTGTGGGGGGGGGTTAACTTTTCGCCACCGTATTTTCTCAATACCGGCGGCAAATACAATCCCGCCACTGACACTTGGACAGCCACAAACACCAGCAAGGCACCCAGCGCACGCGATTTTCATACGGCAGTGTGGACCGGAAGCGAGATGATCGTCTGGGGCGGATATAACACGGGCAACGATTTGAACAGCGGTGGCCGATACAATCCAGCCGCCGATGCATGGATTGCTACGACCACAATCAACGCACCGATTGCACGGGAGTCTCACACGGCAATATGGACTGGTACCGAGATGATTGTCTGGGGCGGACTGGGATGTGGTAGTAACTGTAGGTTGAACAATGGCAGCAGATACGATCCGAACGCCGACAGTTGGACACCAACCAGCACGATCAACCCGCCTGAGGCTCGATGGGCTCACACCGTAGAATGGACAGGGAGCGAAATGATTGTCTGGGGTGGAACCAATCAGACGATCTACCTGAACACCGGTGGCAGATACGATCCAAGCGCGGATAGCTGGACCACAACCAGTACTGCCAACGCGCCGCTCGGACGAATCGCTCACACGTCAATCTGGAGCGGCAGTGAAATGATGATATGGGGCGGCGTCGATTCGACTTTCAACGATACAAACACCGGCGGCAGATACCACCCGACCGGGGATAGTTGGACGGCCACCAGCCTGGTGAATGCGCCGTCGCCTCGAGACTCCCTCGCCGCAGTGTGGACCGGAAGCGAAATGATCGTCTGGGGCGGAGTTTTTTGCTGTCCTGGGATCATTTTTGACACTGGCGGGAGATATAATGCCGCCACGGACACTTGGACGGCAACCAGCACTGCGGACGCGCCGTTTGCACGATGGGCTCACACTGCAGTATGGACCGGAAGTGAGATGATCGTCTGGGGTGGGTACAACAATGACCTTCAGGTCTTCTTCAACACCGGCGGGAGATATTGCGCGCAATCGGGGCCCACGCCAACGCCGACACCTACTCCGACGGCCACGGCAACTCCGACTGCGACAGCAACAACTACGCCAACGCCGTCACCGACGCCTCGAGTAACACCTACACCAAGAATAGCTCCGACTCCGAGAGCTAGACCGACGCCGCGGCCGCGCCCGTAAGATGAGTGCATCGCCATTAGTTCATTCATCATTCTCGTTATGCCTTATCAGTACCTCGAAGAAATCGGCACCGCGGATATTGCGTTTGAAGCGACCGGACGCGATTTGCCGGAATTGTTCTCGGCAGCCGCCGACGCGACGACGAACGTCATGATCGATAACCTCGAAGCGATCGAGTCTCGTGAAACCCGGCAAATCGGACTCGCCAGCGACAGCATTGAAATGCTGCTCTTCGATTTACTGCAGGAACTGATTTATTTCAAAGACGCCAGCCGGTTGTTGTTGCGAGTTCGCGCCATTCAAATCGATCGCGGCGACGAACGATGCTCATTGAAAGCGACACTCGCAGGCGAACAATTAGATCCGACACGTCATCAACAACGTGCAGACGTGAAAGCCGTCACACTTCATAATTTCT
>DASREJ010000091.1:0-2799 GCA_035652115.1 Bryobacteraceae bacterium | reverse complement strand
GTTCCATTGAGCTGAACTTAGACCCAAGCGGAAACGGAGACATGGAAGAGCGATGCCTGGGTCGGCTCGACATTGTGCTGGGCTGCTTCCACTCCGCACTGCGCAGGAAAGACGACCAAACCGCCCGCTACCTTGCTGCGTTACGCAATCCAACCATACAAATACTTGGCCACCCGCGTGGTCGGATTTACAACTATCGCCCGGGATTGGAGGCGGACTGGCCGCGCGTCTTTGATACCGCCGCTGAACTGGATAAAGCGGTGGAGGTCGATGCCTATCCGGACCGTCAGGACTTAAGTTTGGACCTGCTGCGGATTGCAAAAAAGTCTGGTTGTCGAATCTCTTTCGGTACCGACTCCCACGGTCCGTCGCAGCTAGCGTTTATCGAACTCGCACTTGCTACGGCCCTGATGGCGGGCATTAGAGCCGACCACATTTTGAACTTTTTGCCGGCAAAAGAACTGTTGACCTGGGTGTCTCAGATTCGAAAGCGGTTCCGATCGTGAACTGTAGCCAATGTAATTAACGGCGTGAATCGTTCGCGCCACGGGCTTGTTCCTGGCCCGGACGGTAGCCTTGTGTGTATGCCTGCCTATAGTGTTGCTGGAACACTCCTTTGTCGCCGCCCTGAATCCGTCGTCAGTGTGGTTGTAAGCACCGCTGCCGTGGTCGTTGTAAGGAACACCCTTGCGGCGTCGTTTGCGCCTAGGTCAGATCAATCTTGGTATCCGTACTGACAAGCCGGATTGCTGTTGCTGTAGGGATTGGCCCCATACTGGCTGTTATTCGGAAACTGTTGGCCGTTGTTCCCAACACCTGCACTGCAAAAAGATTGTCTTAGTTACAAAAATCTACACCTGGAATATTTCTAGCCGAACTTACGCGTTGCTGCTACACTCCCTCGGTTTTGCAAAGCGTATGAAGGGAGACAGTGAGTGGACAGAGAACGAATACTAGATGAACTGAAAGCTGAACGAGACAGACTCGACAACGCTATTCAGGCGTTGGAAACCGGCGGTTCAAACTCCATGGGCAGAATGGCACGTCCTGCAACTGGAAATGGCAGAGTAAAACGCAGTCACAGACTTACAGCCGCAGGCCGTAAGCGTCTTTCGGAAATGATGAAAAAGCGCTGGGCTGAGAGGAGGAAGCTTGCTCGGGGTCGAAAGAGTAGTACGGCGAGCCGCAAGCCCCGAACTCGGAACAGACTCACCCCGGCCGGACGCAAACGGCTTTCAGAAATGATGAAGGCGCGATGGGCAGCTCGAAGGAAGAATGCATCGAACGCGGCTTGAGTCTGGATGCTTGCGAGGGTGGCTGCCAATCAAGGCAGCCATTTGTTATCTGTGGCGGCTGGTGTAGATTCACTCGCTTCGCCGTTCTGCTTTTCGCTTGCACGAATCCCCACGTCTTCTGCAAATCCGAACGCCATACGGGCTCGAAATGTTGCCAACGAGGGATAAGTACTAAGTACTCTTGAAAAGCCAAGCACTCTGACGGGATCCGTTCGGCGTAATCTTTTCGATGATGCGCGGGCGGCTACGCGCCCAGGAGACTATTCAGCGACCTCAGTAATGTTATTCTAGATGTTCTGCAGCAGTCTTCTCCTCCCCTCCTCCTGTTCATCCTCATTCTGGGAGAGATTACAAAGCTAGAACTCGCCTCATCACCGCCTAGGGTTCACGCCGATATTTTTCGGAAAGACTTGCGCATTCCTGCGCTATGTCGGCACCGGACGCGGGCGCGGCGACTACGTTTGCGAAGCACGTGCGGGACCGCCGCCCGCCGATCAGCCCCGTTGTGGCGGGAAACGTGTCCACCTAAGGTCTCGCTTGCGGCACCAGCCACTTAGCTTTCCCCTGCAAAAAAAACGGGCTAATCCGAAAGGGCTAACCTTGCTTTGAGTATAATGTGTTCACTGCACTCCCCCTGAGAACGGAATCTCCGGGTCAAGAATCATGGGTGTGTTGCGGCGCCGCCCCGATCGGCGCTGAGGAGTACCTCATGAAAACCTTCCGTAATTTGTGGTATGACGATAAGGCGCAAGATATTGCCGAATACGCGCTGATGTTGGCGACGATCCTGCTCATCGTCGCAGCAACCGTTTCGACTATTGGTACAAACGCGCAGACAATCTTCAGTAATGTGGCGAACGCATTGAGCTCTAGCTAGCGGCCGTGCCATGAATTGCTGGCTTGCGCGGGTCTTTGTGCGCCTCGCTCCGCCGTGGGAATAACAACAACGTGAGTACCGCTCATCGCCTCGCAGCAACTTCCCTTTGTGCTGTGACCATCTTCGCCGACCAGCTCCTAACGAATGTGCCGAAGCGGTCGAGTGCGTTAGAGAAATAGTCTCCGGCGGCGGCAAAGCCCAAGCGGAAATGCGAGGGTACATCGAAGCAATCGCCGGGAGCCAGCAGTACTCCACGCTCCGTAGCAGCCTGGCAGAACGGGCGGGCGTTCTCCCCGCTCACCAGCCAGGGGAAGGCGGTCATGCCTCCTTGGGGCGGAATCCAGCCGAGTACATCGCGATGGTCTGCCATGAAGCGCTCGAGATGCTTGAGGTTTCGGGTGGCGGCTTCCTGGGTCTTGCCAAACACGACGTCACGTTTGCGGATTGCGATTTCCGAAAGGATTTCCCCGGTAGTGGTATTGCTGATCGAGAAGTAGGCGCGTGCGGTCCAGTATTGCTGGCGTCGCTGGGCATCGTGATCGATGATCCATCCGGTGCGCACGCCGGCAATGGAAAACGCCTTAGACAGGTCGCCGATCACGGTGGCATGCGGCAGGCGCGCCGCCG